>JAWVZW010000044.1:0-9758 GCA_033721975.1 Balneolaceae bacterium | reverse complement strand
GAAGCGGCTGCTGCTGAGGAAGGAGCTGAAGGCGAAGCTGAAGAAGAGTCCAAAGAATAAAATCCGGACTTTCCAATGGCACTGATTGCAGGTCTCGGCAATCCCGGGGCGGAATATGAACATACCCGCCACAACATAGGATTCGAACTGATAGATCTGCTTTCAGAAAAGCTTTCTGCCACACTCATTCAGGAAAGCGGGCTTTACACACTTTTGGAAGCTCGCTTCAAAGGCCGGAATGTATGGCTGGTTAAACCTGACACATACATGAATCTGAGCGGAAGGGCTATTAAAAAAGTGTTGGCGAGAAAAAATCTGGGGCCTGAAGCATGTTTGGTCTGTTACGATGATATCAATCTTGATACAGGTACCATCCGGCTGAGGCCATCCGGAAGCGCTGGCGGCCATAACGGTATCCAAAGCATTATCGATGAACTGAATACCAACCAGTTTCCCCGTCTCCGAATCGGAATCGGCAGTGATTACAAAAGGGGACAACAGGCTGATTATGTGCTTTCTCCCTTTACAGATGAGGAGAGGCCGATAATTGAAGAATCGCTTGAGAAAGCATCCGATGCCGTCATCACTTTTTTACGCAGCGGCATCGATACAGCCATGAATCAATTTAACTAACCAATACTCATTTATCTGTTAACCGGGTAACTTTATTAACCAAAAACACACACTAAAACTATTATGGTAAATACAATTATCTACCTGATACCGGTAGCCGGCCTTCTGGCCCTCCTGTTTACATATATTCGTACGCAGTGGGTAACCAAGCAGGAAGTCGGTACTGAAAAAATGCAGCGCATCAGCGATAATATCGCAAAAGGAGCGATGGCATTTCTAAAGGCTGAATACCGCGTACTCAGCGTATTCGTTATCGTTGTTGCAGTATTACTCGGACTTCAGGGCGCAAATTCCGCGAACTCTTCCTGGCTTGTCGCCTTTTCATTTATTACAGGTGCACTCTGTTCAGGTCTTGCCGGTTTTATCGGCATGCGCGTTGCCACCAAAGCGAATGTCCGCACTACCAACGCCGCACGAACCGGACTCGCAACGGGTTTGAAAGTTGCATTTACCGGCGGTTCCGTTATGGGACTCGGTGTGGTTGGACTTGGAGTTCTGGGTCTCGGCCTCCTCTTCATCCTCTACTACAATCAGTTTGACAATGTAGCCCAGATTCTCACGGTTATCACCAGCTTCTCTTTTGGTGCTTCCTCCATCGCGCTTTTTGCACGTGTGGGCGGCGGTATTTATACCAAAGCAGCTGATGTTGGTGCCGATCTGGTAGGTAAAGTTGAAGCCGGCATCCCTGAGGATCACCCCCTCAACCCAGCCACCATTGCAGACAATGTGGGTGACAACGTAGGTGACGTGGCCGGAATGGGCGCTGACCTTTTTGAGTCGTATGTAGGATCCATCATTGGTACGATGGTACTCGGAGCCGCATTCCTGGGTGTAGCCGGATTTGAGTCAGGCAACGATTTTGGCGGACTCAATGCCGTACTGCTACCCCTCGTACTGGCAGGTGTCGGTATTGTAACATCCATTATCGGAACGTTTTTTGTACGTGTTCAGGAAGGCGGAAATCCGCAAAAGGCTCTGAACATCGGTGAATTTGTAGCTGCGCTGATCATGCTTGTGGCATCCTATCTCATTATCAACTGGATGCTTCCTGCAACCTGGGAATCCAATGGATTTGAATACACAGCAATGGGCGTATTCTGGTCAACCATTTTTGGTCTGGCCGCAGGACTACTGATCGGACTTATTACCGAACACTACACAGGCACGAATACCAAACCGGTATGGTCTATTGTTAAGCAGTCCGTAACCGGATCTGCAACCAACATTATTGCAGGTGTAGGTGTAGGGATGATCTCCACAGCAATTCCGATTATTATTATCGCTGTTGCCATTCTGGGTGCTTATCACTTTGCCGGCCTTTATGGTATTGCCATCGCCGCTGTGGGTATGCTTTCCAACACTGGAATTCAGTTGGCCGTAGATGCCTATGGTCCTATTTCTGACAATGCCGGCGGTATTGCAGAGATGTCTGAACTGCCCGGCGAGGTTCGTGAGCGGACCGATAAACTGGATGCCGTGGGTAATACCACCGCAGCTATCGGTAAAGGATTTGCCATTGGTTCTGCTGCCCTTACGGCACTGGCACTCTTTGCAGCGTATATCACCGCTTACAATACATCCAATCCAGATTCTATTATAACGGCGATTGATATCACATCTCCAAGTGTAATGGCCGCTCTGTTTGTAGGTGCCATGCTTCCCTATCTCTTTTCTGCTCTTTCCATGCAGGCAGTTGGTCGTGCAGCCATGAGCATGATTGAGGAAGTTCGACGTCAGTTCCGCGACATCCCCGAACTGACCAAGGCGCTAGATGCCATGAGAAGAAATGAAGGCAAGAAGCTTGCTGAATGGAATGATGAAGATCGGGTGATTTTCGAAGCAGCTGACGGAAAAGCCGAATATGAGAAATGCGTGGCTATTTCTACTCAAGCTTCTATCCGTGAAATGATTGCACCGGGGCTTCTTGCTGTTATCGTACCGGTTCTGTTCGGATTCCTGGGTGGTCCACTGATGCTTGGCGGCCTGCTTGCAGGAGTTACGGCATCCGGAGTTCTTCTGGCTCTTTTCCAGTCCAACTCTGGCGGTGCGTGGGATAATGCAAAGAAAATGATCGAAGAAGGCGTTGAAATCGACGGTAAAAAATATGGCAAAGGCTCTGAGCCTCACAAGGCTGCCGTAGTAGGCGATACTGTTGGTGATCCTTTCAAGGATACATCCGGGCCTTCGCTGAACATTCTGATCAAGCTGATGTCTGTCGTCGCGCTTGTTATTGCAACGATGATCTAATCTGATCAGATCGATTCTGAATTTAAAGGCCCCGTCGAGAAATTGACGGGGCCTTTTCTTTGTTAATAGCTTAACGTTAGTTCGAGATAAGGAAATGAACCAAAAAAGTCCCCCTTTGAAGGGGGTAGAGTCCCGACGGAGGTCGGGGCGAGGGGGATGACCCGCTGAGCTTTGCTTTGACTCACATAAATAAATATTACCTTAATTTCATTACAGTTCATCCCCCATTGCCCCCTTCAAAGGGGGACACTCTTCAACAAACTCTTATGTCGAACCCACTTTAAATTAATTTCTATTCACAGAACAGCACACAAAGTATGACCGACATCTTTAAACTCTTTTTTGAGCACGATATGAGGCTCGATGAACTTCGCGCCCGTCACACAGACCGGTCTACCCAGGAAGTGTCCGGCAGTATTGAAGCTTTTCTGAAACCCGACCCCACCTACTCCAAGTTCTATCTTACGGGTACCGTCCTCCCGGAAGAGACTTTTGGGTTGAATACACTTCAGAACTTTGAAAAAGTGATCGGTGCAATAGCAGAAGCACTATCCGGCTATGAACTGATCCTGCAAGGAGAAACCCTGCCGCTTAACGCTGCTGTCAGAAAGGCGGATATCGGATATCCCATGCTTCTTACCCAAAAAGATGACGTCAACCGGGAGATGGATAAACTCATCATACACGACGGTAATAACATCGGTCATATCAAGCCCCGTATTGCCGATGTGCTATCGGATGATGATCTGCTTTTGTACAAAGAAAAAGCTCACCACGGTTTTGACCTGCACCTGCTCAGCAAAAAGAATATATACAGGGATTTGTTTAGCCAGTTCAAACCTTTGGTATCAGAAAGCTTTCGATTTTTCAGCATAAACGGGAAAAAGGTTCGGTCGGAGAAGATGTTCTACTTTGAGACCTGGACCCTGCAGCGCCCGCCTCATGGCATTGAAGAGGTATTTGAGGAAACCGTTCTCTAGCCGGTCAGTCTCTCTTTTTTGCAATCAAAATCAGACGAGGACTTTCAGCACCTTTGTAGGAGGAACCGCGATAATCACCGTAGGTTTTTTTCAATTCAAATCCGTTTTGGTCAAATGCCTCCTCAAACCACTCTTTCTCATAAAGCTTCACCCTTTCCATGTATTCACTCTCTTCCTCAGAGATTTGTTCACCGCTGAATTGAATATTCTTATACACCATATTGTTTTCAATCTTTCGGGTGATGCTGAACTGAATCTCGTTATATGTACCGGACTCCTCTGAAACCAGGTGGGCTTTCACATACGGAGCATTTAAATAGTCAACCACAAATACTCCGTCTTTACGGAGCATCCTTTCTGCACTTTTTATCACCCTGAGATTTTCCAGGTCTTCCAGAAAATAGCCGAATGTGGTAAACAGGTTTACGATTACGTCAAATGTAGCATTCAACGGCTGGCGCATATCGCCATGGATGAACGTAAGATCATGCAGGCCTCTGGCAGCTGCTTTTTTTCTCGCCTTTCGAATCGATTCTTCGGATAAGTCCAGACCAGCTACTCTGTATCCTCTTTCAGCGAAGGCAATGGAGTGTCTCCCCCGACCGCAGCCAAGGTCCAGCAATCCGGGATACCGATCTGCGGGTGTTTCAGCTTCAATGAGATTGGCCATCATTTCAGCCTCCTCCTCATTGCGGTTTGCATAGATCATTTCATAAAGCGGTGTATCGAACCAATTCTCGAACCAGCTCATTTCTATCGATTGCTCAGATTGCTGTTAATGATTAAATCGGACGTCCAATCTTAGGCTTTTAATCATTATCTTCCAAAATCTCAGGAAATCAGAAACTTCATGACATTTACAGAAAAGCTGACCCATGCTGTCCGGTCATCCGGTTCCGTTTTGTGTGCGGGTTTGGATCCGGATCCTCAAAAAATTCCGCAACCTCTTCGGGAACAGATTAAAGACGACAGTCGACTCATATTCGAATTCTGCCACCGGGTGATTGAAGCCGTGAAGCCGCATGTGTGCGCGTTCAAGCCAAATATGGCTTTTTTTGAAGCCCTCGGCTCGCCCGGCTGCAAGGCACTGGAACAGGTTATCGACAGCATTCCGTCCGATAAAATAGTGATTGCGGATGCCAAACGGGGAGATATCGGTAATACGGCGGGCAAATACAGGGAAGCTTTTTTTGATCGTTTGAATGCGGATGCCATCACGCTAAATCCTTTTATGGGCTTGGATACACTCACACCCTTCAGCGATGACCCGGGTAAAGCCGCATTCGTACTGACCCTGACTTCCAATGTGGGTGCAGCCGACTTTCTTAAACGACGCTTTGAGGGCCGCACTTCGTTAGGTGAATACATTGCCAGTCAACTTTCTAAACACCAGAACAAGAGTGCAACACATCTTGGCATGGTTGTCGGTGCAACACAGGCACTGGAGATGCAGCCTGTGCTCAGTGCCCACCCGGATGCACATCTTCTCATACCCGGCGTCGGCACCCAGGGCGGTAGTATACCCGATCTTGAAAAAGCACTGGAAAATCATCGGGGGATTCCTGTTATCAACTCTTCCCGCTCCATACTCTATGCAGGCGGCGACCGCGAAGACTGGATTCGCTATGTAACCGACCAGGCAATCAGTTTGAAAGAATCTTTAAAAACCATCAGTTCCCGATATGCCTAAGAAGCTTCCTGAAGTTATTCTCTATACAGATGGCGCCTGCAGCGGAAACCCCGGACCCGGCGGCTGGGGAGCCTTACTCATCTGGAACGGCAAGGAGAAAGAACTGTCGGGCGGCAGTCCCCAGAGCACAAACAACCGGATGGAGATGAAAGCCATCATTGAGGGGCTTAAAACGCTCAATCGGCCCTGCCATGTCAAGATACACAGCGACAGCGCATTGATCATAAATACATTCACTAAAGGCTGGATTGACAACTGGCTGCAACGCGGCTGGAAGAAAGCTGATAAAAAACCGGTGGAAAATCGTGATCTGTGGGAGGAGATGCTTGAAGCCATGAAGCCCCACAACGTTAGTTGGGTGAAGGTAAAAGGGCACTCTGACGATGAATTGAACAACCGGGTTGATGCACTCGCCGTTGCCGAATCCAAAAAGTTTTGATTCGAGGATTTTTTGATGGATTATTCAAACTTCTTGCAGATCCATTCTGAGAATTAACAGTTACCCCACAAATCTTATAATTCAAAACCGCTGATGCTGCGATCCAGAAAAGACACGCCCAGAGCCTCAAAGAAAGAGATCTTCGGCTGGGCCATGTTTGATTTTGCCAATCAGGCCTATACTCTTCTTATCATCACGGTTATTTTTCCCGTTCTGTTTACAACAGTCATTGTCGGTGATTCCGAGAACAACTATCGCCTGGGAAATTTGCTTTGGAGCGTTGCCCTTGCCGTCAGTTATTTCATCGTGGTACTGAGCGGGCCGGTATTCGGCGCAATCATGGACTTTTCGGCCATGAAAAAAAAGTTTCTTTTTTACAGCTATCTGCTCACGATCGTGAGTACGGCACTCCTCTACTTTGTTGAACCCGGACTTGTGGTGCTCGGTGTGATTCTGATCATCATATCCAACTTTGCCTATGCCATTGGTGAGAACTTTATAGCGGCTTTTCTGCCAAGCCTCGGCCCTCCCGCTGACATGGGTAAAATATCCGGTTTTGGATGGGCCCTGGGATATGTTGGCGGACTCTTTTCAGCGGGCTTTGTCATCCTATATCTTGGTGAACCCACTGCGGATAACTTTGAAACCATCCGCTGGGTGGGACCGTGGGCTGCACTTTTCTTTCTGGTAGCTGCCCTTCCAACGTTTGCATGGGTAAAAGAACCGGGCATCCGTCAGACGCTGCCGGCAGGCGAAACGTTTGTCTCCATGGGATTCAAACGCCTCGGTGAGACCATGAGGGAACTGCCTCGTTTCCGGGATCTGGGCATTTTTCTCATTTCAGTATTCTTTGCGATGGCGGCTATTTATATCGTTGTCAGTTTTGCATTTATTTATGGAGACCAGGTGGTTCAATGGGATGAATCAGTTCGGGTTCTCATGTTCGTGATTGTACAGATAACCGCAGCCGCCGGAGCCATGCTTTTCGGAATGATACAGGACAAAATCGGCGCCCGGCTCACCTACAATCTCACACTTGGCCTCTGGTTTTTTGCCGTACTCGGTATATGGGCGGTCACAGATCTCACGGCATGGATCAATGGACAGTTTGGCACCTCCTACGAGTCTCAGTATGTTTTCCTGTGGATTGGCGTTGCGGCTGGGCTCAGCCTTGGTTCCAGTCAGTCTGCCAGCCGTGCCATGGTGGGGCTGTTCTCACCTGAACAGAAAGCTGCTGAGTTCTTCGGTTTTTGGGGACTCTCCAATAAGGTAGCCGGTGTATTTGGCATCATCGGTCTCGGCTTGCTTCAGGCCGAATTCGGTTTACAACAATCTGTTTTGTTCTGTGCCTTTCTTTTTCTGGTCGCTATCATCATTTGCCTTTTTGTGGATCAGAAAAGAGGCGAGGAGTCGGCTGATGAATATCACGAACAAAATTTCCGGGAATAAACGATTTTTCAGCATTGATTGAATTCATGCATCGTTGAGTCCATCAGAAACCAAAAGCATACATTTGCTAATCTATTTTTCGGAAGCCTTCTATAAGTGACTATAAGACAGTGCCTTATATCGTAATCAATTAGTAATTCTGCACCCATCATTTCAGACCTCACACTGTAGCTTCGATAGCTGAAAAAAAATCACAAAACCCCATGTATTTAGCCCGTATTGTGTTAAATTAAGCCAGTTTTTACTGTACAGGGATGGTTAATACTCCTGCGTAAAAAAACAGATTGATGAATACTCATCAAGGTAATTGAAACATTAAATTTGGAGATTTATATGAGCAGAATGGACGAAGTTAAAAACCTGATGTCTGACCTTGAAGTGGACCTGGACAAATTTTACAACAAAGGTAACAAGGCAGCCGGTACACGTGCCCGTAAGGCGCTTCAGGATCTGAAGAAACTGGCTCAGGATATCCGTCTGGAAATCCAGGACATCAAGAATAAAGGTTAAGATTTAGCATATCTTTTCATTTTTTATCAGAGCTGCCTCGGTTCAACCGATGGCGGCTTTTTTTATGCTTTTGAATGGATATGAAGCTTGCTCATGTAAATGTCTTACCCTTTTGCTCATATCCGATGATTTCCCCACAACCTCCTCGATTTAGATTTGGATTTTGTACGAATCCGAATTCGGAGGTATAATTTTTGGGCATTCATACCGCCGATTGAAATCGGCGGCTAATTATATGTCCATGCCTACGGCATTTGGAGCTAATAAAGTAACATCATTTCATCATTTGGCCTTGAATTCCCGGTTCGCAAGGCGAAGCAGTGCTTTACGAATCCTAAGCCCTGCAAGGTTTATTCCTGCTACAATATACTAGTCATCTAGGCGGGGCCTTGGATTCGTTCTGCGGAGTTGTAGCGGACGTCCTGGGAAATCCCTGCCTTGACCTTTTGCTTACTTTTGGGTCAAGCCAAAAGTAAGATTAAAACTATTATCCGAACTTCAGACTCGATTTTAATCAACGCCCGGATTGGTTTCGAGGGGTTTATGAAAGGAATTATCAAAATTAAGCATTGGGAGATCCCTCCGCTTCGGCCTCCGGCCTGAGGTCGGGATGACAGGCTGCGGGATTGGCAGAAGCGGCGCACCGGTATTATAAATGGATGAATCGTCCTTCCCGCGCCGCCAGGGTGGGACTGGATTCCCAACGCCGGAGGTGTTGAATATCATTAGCCCCGGGTGAAACCCGGGGTAAGAATGAAACCCCATCCTAACCCCGAGGCCGGATTTTGATCAACACCCGGGTTAAATTCGAGGGGTTTATGGGATGAGTTCGAAATAGATCTATGTTCTCTAAATCTTCATCGATCTAATCATGGTACTTTTAAATGATTAAAAGTACCCAAAAATCACCGACGGGCAGATTCTCCGGTGGCAGCTACCTGCGTTGCGCTAAAGAAAATCAATGGTCCATCTGGCTCATCACACATGACAGTATCTCACCGGTATGATTTTCTTCTTAACGCTGCACTCCGGAATCTGCTGATCACCTGATAATCTGCAGGCGGAGGTGGAGATATGTGATGGACGATGAGTGATGAGCTATGGACGAAGTTTACTGAATATTGGAATTAGCCTATCACCTTGTATCGAGACGTCGGGATAGCCTGTAGCATTCTACTAAATTCACATTTCAAAACTGTCTCTTATCAGTTACTTTTAGCACGTAACAGATACAGACATGACAAATACTCCATTTCATAAACTGACCCCGCGGGCCATCAGGGTCTGGCAGCTTAGCAATGCTTTTGGCAATCTGTTCCTTTTTGCCATTCCTGCAGTCTACACAGCTGTTTTTGGCTATCAGAGATTTCATTTCTGGATTGTATTGTCGGCTACAGTCCTGCTTCTCACATACTGGATTCTATCTATTGCACTAATTCCCTATCTCTCATGGAAAAAGTGGCGCTACGCCATTGATGAAAATGAGATCGATCTGGAACGGGGTGTGATCATTCATAAGCGGACGCTGATTCCATTAAGCCGCGTACAGCATGTAGATACGCGTCAGGGTCCCATACTTCGATGGTACAATTTAGCTACAGTTACCATCTCTACTGCTGCAACTACCCATGAGATTCCTGCGCTGGACGAGATGATCGCCGACCGGGTTCGAAGCCAAATATCAACCTATGCCAGGCTTGCCGAAGATGATGTCTGAATTTCAGCGACAGCATCCTGCATCAGCCATCAGCGGGGCTCTATCCCTGATCCGGGAAAACTTCGTCACCATTTTGATCTTTTTGTTTCTGGG
>JAWVZW010000043.1:0-9762 GCA_033721975.1 Balneolaceae bacterium | reverse complement strand
TGCTCCGAGATTCTCAATAAACGGAATTTTTCCGTTGCCTGTAAGTCGCGGCCGCTGCCACCAGGCTTCACCCGTAAACCAGAATATGCCGGGGCTCAGGTCCTGCGTCAGGTGACCGTACAGTTTGATAATATTGGCCCGATCAAAAGCGGGTGAGTAGTACTCTTCCGTAAAACCCGTTCCTGCAATATCATTCGAATTTTGGGTGTAGTATAGGTAATTTCGAATGTTCTGATAAGAAATTCCGCCTGTAATCTTTGTACCCTTCAACGGTTCAATCAATGCTTCTGCCTGAACTCTCATCTCGTACTGATGCCGGAGAAGGGAAGCCTGATCAAAAAACCGGTTCTCTTCATAAACTCTTTCCAGAGTGGGCTGATCCACGCGTCCCATCAGCCGGCCCCGAAGGTCAAGCCCATTGAAAACTGTGTGCCGAAGAGTAACATCGGGAGTCAGATAGACGGACAGATCACCCACGCCGTCTGATGCCACCGTTACCCCCGCTGCTGCCTTTACATCGGTTTGATAATTAAAAAGCCGTTCGTAATGAACGGAACCACCGGCTATCATCCATGTCTGTGATGCACCCAGACGATCATCAATACCTCCTGCATCCCCCTGTATTCTAAGCCTGTGGACTTCCTGAATATTTTCTCCCAGCCGTGAGTACTCAATCGCGGAATTCAACCCCCATTCGGTCGCCTCGCCGGTTAAGGGCGCAAGGCTTGAGGTCATGTTAAATGTATTCGTGTATCCGTGCAGAGCAACAGCCGCGCCGCTGAGTGATGTGCGTGCATAGGTTAACTCCGCACCGCCCTGAATGCCGGATCGCTCCACTCTGCTGATTGGATCAGCCGGGGCACCAAGCTCTGTAATCAGGCCTGGAAAATGACTGAATCCGGAACGGGCTTCCAGATTTGTTTTCAGCTTAACGGCATCGGAAAGTGCACTCAGAGACATCAGGTCGATAGAAACATCCCTTGCTGAGCTTTTAAACTCATCAATATGACCGTTGGTGGAAATGTAGTTGAAATTTCCGGATAACCAGTGATCATCCCCAAGACGTGTTATGGCATACAAATCTGCTTCCGGTGTGAGATAGCTGCCCGCACCCAGCCTGGCAAAACCGTTCTCCGGATCTGCATAGCCAAGCGGATTAATAACCGGGGGTTCAGGACGCTCGAGAACACCAACGGGAAGATTTGCCATCACGGTCTCCTCATCCTCAATGAACGGACGCCGGTTTGGATCAATCTGATAAACGCGCGGTCTTGGATTAAAGCCCAGAATCGGCTGTCTTCTTAAACCCGGAAAACGTGCACGGAACTGGCTTCGGATCTCAATATCCTGCGGATCAATTTCGGGAAGCAGGGACCGTTGATCACCTGTCTGTGCATTCTGGGCAGATGCGGTTTCCGCCAATGGCAGGGCAATCAGAAACAATGAAAGTACTGCAAAAAAATATGTGAGCGATCTGATCATATAGATGATTATTAACACTGTTTAATGTAAAAATTATTTTGTCGCTTTTTTAGCAAATATCAGACAGTTTTTTAAGGTCGTATGACCCCTTCACGGGTGACTTCCGGAAATGGAAAAACGAACCTCTTACTGATTCAGTGTGCGGGCTTTATCCCACCAGAGTGTGAGGGGCCCCAGAACCAGTACGGCCGCAACCGTCACTCCATGTGCAACCGTTGCATAGGTCAGGGCCGTCACAGCCGGAACCTGGTAAAGAATAGAAAGACTTTGCTGAATCAGGAGATGGTACGAACCGATACCTGCGGGTGTGGGTATGCTCACTCCCACAGAGGATACCATCGTTACTACAACTGCGTCTGAGAGACCCAGGCCATAGATCTCCTGCATGTTCATCATAAAAAATGGCAGCCATGCCATGAGCACGTAGCCAAACCAGATACCGGCAGTTAACAACAGGAACAGGGGCCAGTTGTCCACATGACGGATTGATACAATCCCATCACTGAATGAGCGTGCTTTCCGCACAATTCCGGCCAGCATCGCGTTTGAAATCTGCTCTTTCTTCTCCAGTGAGATAAGTACTTTCCGGGTTATCCAAATGCCAATCGCTGCAGCTGCAAAAAGGCCGGGAAGCAGCAGGTAGAAATACCAGGGCCAGCCCTCAGTGCCAAACAGGCTTTGGAACACAGCGGCATCCTGAACAAGATAAAGAGCAGCAAACATCATTAGAAAAAGCATGGTTGCCATATCAAAAAGCCGCTCAATAACAATTGTGCCGATCAGATTGCTGGAACTCATCTGATGCTGCCTTGCCACGTACACCGGCCGGGTGACCTCTCCAAGCCTTGGAATGAGACTATTGAAAAAGTACCCCATCATCACACCCGCGAAAAGCGTGCTTCTGCGGATTTCCTGACTTTCGTTTGTGCCTGTACGTGTGCTCGTAAGCAGCAGTCTCCAGCGTTCAGCCCTCAGGTAGTGGCTGATGAGCAAAATGATGATAAAAAAGGGAAGCCAGTAGAGAGTTACTCCGCGGATCTGCTGCCAGAGTTCTGATGTGTCAATATTCCGGATGGCCAGCCAGATAAACAGACCGGCAACCACGATCGAAACCAGAATATTCAGGACACGCTTTGGCTTCATAACTCCGCACGAAGATCAATAACTTCGGCGTCTGCCGGGACCTCCAGCTGAAACATATCATCACGCAGCTCCATAAATTCACCCTGCTCGAAACGGGTTACGAGCTGGTTATCGGCCTGGTCAATGGCTTCGATACGGACAGGAATGCCGGATTCATTGATATAGATCTGTATTTCGCTGAAAACGGAGAACAGGTCTTCCGACTCCAGGTATACGCGGGTTCCGCTGCCGGGGATAGAAACCTCCGTCACACGATAGGTACTGTCGGCACCCTGCAGCATTCTTGAAGGAGCAAAATCGTCTTCCTCCTCAATATATTCGCTCATGATGACCCGGTTTTTCGCACCGTCATAAACGGTTGACATATCGCCGTCGATCAGCATTTGCTGACTGCTGCCCTCTATTTTATACCGGTCGCGTCCGATCCAGATCTTACCTTCTGAGTACTGCTGTTCACCGGTAAACGAATCATTGTATTCGTGTGTGAAAAACGCCGAAAAGATCTCTCCCTCTTCAAATGCCTCTTTCAGGTTGTCAAAGACGGGGGTTTCACTTTGTGCTTGTGCAAAAACCGGTGCAGCCGCTGCACAGACCATCAGAATGGAGATAAAAAATCTCATTGTTTTCCTAAAGCCCAAGTTCTTCAAATATTTCATCCAGGTCCTCCTCTTCGGTGATTTTTACATCTCGCGCCGTGCTACCCTGATAGGGTCCCACAACACCGGCATTGTAGAGCTGGTCAATAATTCTGCCTGCCCTGTTATACCCGATCTTAAGCTTGCGCTGAAGCAGGGATACGGAACCTTGCTGATGAAGCACCACAATTTTTGCCGCTTCCCTGAACAGATCGTCAATATCATCAAGCGGATCAGGTATACCGCCGTCATTGGTTTCAACCACGGGAAGCTCAAAAGGTTTCTTGAACCCTTTCTGATTGCCAATAAACGAGGTGATACGCTCTACCTCTTCCGTACTGACATAAGCATTTTGAATTCGGGTCATGCCTGCACCGCTCGAGAAAAGCATATCCCCGCGCCCTACCAGCTGATCGGCTCCACCGGTATCGAGAATGGTGCGTGAATCGACTTTTGACGCCACCTGATAAGCAATCCTGGCCGGGAAATTGGCTTTAATGGTTCCGGTAATCACGTTTACGGAAGGACGCTGCGTAGCCACCACAAGGTGTATCCCGATGGCCCGTGCCAGCTGAGCCAGCCTTGCAATTGGTTCTTCGATCTGCTTGCCGGCCGTCATCATCAGGTCAGCCAGCTCGTCGATAATCACCACAATATAGGGAAGGTGACGATGTCCCAGCTCTTCATCCAGCTCACCGCTGTCAAATTTTTCGTTATAGGATTTAATATCCCGGACCATCGCCATTTTGAGCAGATCATATCTCTCATCCATCTCCTTGGTAACACTTTCCAGCGTTTCCAGGGCCATGTCTGTGTTGGTCACGATCGGCTCCTCAGCACTCGGAAGCACGGCCAGGTAGTGATTCTGAATATTCCGATAGAGCGACAGCTCAATCTTCTTGGGATCAACCAGAACAAACTTCAGATTATCGGGATGGCATTTGTAGAGAAGACAGGTGATAACGGTATTGATCCCCACCGACTTACCTGAACCCGTAGCACCTGCAATAAGAAGGTGAGGCATACGGGTAAGATCGATCATGAACACCTCATTTTCGATCGTTTTGCCAAAGGCAACAGGCAGCTCAAACTGGGTTTCAACAAATTTTTTCGTATTGATAACCGACTTGATATATACCGTCTCCCGCGTGCTGTTGGGCACTTCGATACCCACTGCCGATCGGCCCGGAATGGGAGCAATAATCCGGAGTCCGTGAGAAGCTGTAGCCATCTTCAGGTCATTGGCATAGCTCTCAATCTTGCTGATTTTAACATCCGGTGAAGGCTCCAGCTCATAGAGCGTAACCGTGGGACCCACGATCGCATTGATACTCAGAATTTCAATCTTGTGACGCTTCAGCTTGTCGAGAATAATGCGCTTGTTCTCCTTGATCTCGTCAAGATCCACCTCATTGCCCTCATTGGGCGGTGCATCCAGCAGGTCAATACCCGGAAACTTATACTTGATAACCGGTACCTCGCGAGCCTTGTCCTTGTTGATCCGGTCCAGCTCGCTTTCGCTGGCCTCTTCATCTCCTTCGCCCACAAAAACTGAGATTTCCACATCATCATCGTCATCCTCAGCGGTGCTTGTCTCCGCTTTTTTCTCCAGGATGGCTCTGGGCGGTTGTTTTTCAAGCTCTGCACGCTCCTTTTCCTTTTCAAGCTTTCTTTGACGGTCTTCCTCCTGCGATCGTTCTACAATGTCTTCGATCGAGGGTTGTTCTTCAGAAGCTTTTTGATCAGCCGACTGCTTTTGAGCCGTTTGTGTTTCCTTCTTCAGAGCCGCTTCAGCTTTTTGCTGTTGCTTGATGGCTGCTTTCTGTTCCTTCTTGCGCTGACGCTCCTCCTTTTTCCGCTCCCTGTTTTCCCTGAAATCGGACGTCCAGTTCTTCAGCGTGTCGATGGTTTTCTGGAGGTCCCTGTCTACCAGGATGAGTCCCGTAACGAAAATCAGAACCACCAGAATAAAAATCGAACCGATACCGGTAATATTTTGAAGGATCTGGGCAACTGATATCCCCGAACCTCCGCTCCATGCCATGGAATAGGCTTCATATTCATTGTAAAACCAGCCGATGGTGGTGGACAGAAGTACCATGACCCAGATACCGTATGCCAGCGGCCAGCCAAGTTCGGCGACCTGCTTTTGACGAAATACATACCAGCCCACCGATGCAATCAATACCGGCACAATGATGCTGACATATCCAAAGAGAACATGAACAAAGAAATAGGAGATGTAGGCCCCGATTACGCCCAGCCAGTTGCTCACTCGCAGCGCCGGACCCTGATCCACCCGCAACAGGGATTCTGAGGAGAGGGTTTTTACAATTCCGTAGTCAGCCGGGTGAAATGAAGCAATGCTCAGCAAAAGCAATGCAGCCAGCGCCATGATCAGGATACCCGCAACCTCCATTTTACGGGTATAGGTAAAGCTGTTCAGAAAGCTATTGTTCTTTTTCTTCTTGGCCATGATTTTTTAAGAGATAATTCCGTCTGTAAGTACGGGAATACGATCGCAAATGTCGGTTTGGCAGCAATAGGATACATCCTCCAGGCCTACAATATTGCCGAGCCTGACAGCATGATTTGATTGTTTGATCACTGTTTCAATGTCATCCCGGTACTTTTCATAGAGTCCAAACGCCACTTTTGCGCCGTCAGGAGCCGTATCGGGTAAAGAGCCGTCGTACAATTTGTAAATAATTGACCCGGCAAGCAATGTATCCTCCAGGGCCAGACGGCCTTTCCAGCCTGCACACAGCAATATGATATCATTTTTTGACTCGGTCAGATACCGTGTTACTGCCGACACGTTCAGAAAGGCACCGATAATGACATCAGATGATACCATGGATTTCTTGACAGCCTTGGTGCCGTTCGTTGTATTGAAGATAAGGGTCTTGCCCTCCACTCTCTCCCGCGTGTATTCCAGCGGTGAGTTTCCGAGATCGTAACCTTCAATTTTAACACCGTCCTTTTCACCGCACAATAGATGATTTTTTGAGTCTACATTCTGGGAAATTTTACTTGCTTCATTCATATCCTCTACGGATATCACTCCCCTGGCACCATTCATCAGCGCTGTGATGATGGTTGAAGTTGCCCGCAGAACATCTATGACCACCACTGTTTTGTTCCTGTTTTCAGTTTCCTGAAATGACTGGGCGGAAAAAAATACGTCGATACTTCTGTTTTGAAACATGGTTAATGCAGCTGTTGAGATGACTTAAGATAGAGTGCTATGATTTATTTTTTTTGTAGAAAGGCGGCTTCACAACTTCAGCTTCCGCCTCTTTTTTTCGAATTCGAACCAGTACTTTATTTCCAGGAGAAGCATGATCGACAGCTATATAACCCATTCCAATTCCTTTCTCCAGGGATATTGATTGAGTTCCGCTTGTTACAAATCCAATTTCCTCGCCCTCGCTGTCCAGTATCTCATACCCTGATCTTGGTACACTCCTGGGTTCGCTAAGTTCCAATCCCATCAGTTTTCTGCCGATGCCGTTTTCTTTCTGATTCTGAAGTGCCTCGCGACCGATAAAAGGGCCTTTATCCAGCTTTGTGAGCCAGCCCATTCCGGCTTCGAGAGGCGTGGTATCCTTGGTGATATCATTTCCATAAAGAGCATATCCCATTTCGAGACGAAGGGTATCCCGAGCCCCCAGGCCTGCCGGCTCCAAACCCAATGATTCGCCGGCTTCAAAAAGCTTATTCCAGATTACAACCGGGTCACACTTTGACGTGTCGATATACAGTTCAAACCCTTTTTCCCCGGTATATCCGGTTGCAGATATAATGACATCCTTCTCACCGGCCACTTTTCCAGTTTCGAAGGTATAAAAAGTGATTGAAGAGACATCCGTTTCGGTCAGCTTTTGCAGGATATCAACAGAAGCAGGTCCCTGAAGCGCCAGCAGCGCCATTTCATCCGACCGGTTTTCAATGTCTGCCTCCATGCTGTTTTGAGATACAATCCAATCCCAGTCCTTTTCAATATTGGATGCATTTACAACCAGCATATATTCCTCATCATCCAGCATATACACCAGTAAATCATCCACAATACCTCCATCTTCATAACACATGGCTGAATACTGGGCTTTCCCGGGTACAAGCTTCGATGCATCGTTGATGGTTACCTTCTGAATCAGGTTAAGGGCTTCAGATCCGCTCACAAAAAATTCACCCATGTGGGAAACATCAAAGAGCCCCGCCTTATTTCGTACGGCCATATGTTCCTGCTTGATGCCGGCATACTGAACCGGCATTTCAAAGCCTCCGAAATCGATCAGTTTGGCGCCAAGTTTTTCGTGCTCGCTGTAAAAGGGTGTTCGTTTCAACATTGATACTAAATGTGATTATCGTTTATTCGATTATTTCTTTATTTATCCGGCTATGAATCAGCCCGGTTTACTGTATCCGGAGAAAATGCAGGTACACAAATTGCCCAGTATTCGGCAGGCTGGTCAAACGGATTTGAGTATCGCACTGTACTTCCTTTCCGTGCTACAAAGGGCTGATTGGGCTCTATTTTTACGGCTCTGCCGTCCACTTCTGCCTGCATGCTTCCTTTTATGACAATCGTTACCTCATCAAATTCAGGCGTCTGCATGGGTTCTTCCCATCCCGGAGGGGCCACCATGCGTGCAACGGAAAACTGGGAAGTACCGCTGTTTTGGAGCCCAATATACTCTTCAATTATTTTATTGCCCGGAACGGGTATCTTAACAGGGGCAATCGCATGGATGCTCCCTTTCGTTGTAATAAGATTTTCGCCGTTTGTTGATGATTTCATATCCGTTCGATGATGAAGGATCCTGAGCTGCAATCTTCAATGCCGGGTATCGGCCTGCAAACCGGAATACTTTTCAGTCCGATTGAAACGCAAGACGTCATGTAGCCGTTTAGATTGCCTGCTATTCTGACTATCTTTGAAAGGTAACAATTTCACGCACTCAAAACATTTATGTCTATCCATAAAGAACAGATTAAAAGCGCCCTTTCGCAGGTGCTTCATCCCCAATATGAGAAAGACCTCATCACACTCGATCTTATTCAGGATCTGATCATCCAGGATAAATACATTTCATTCACTCTGGAGATGCCCAGAAAAGACGACAGCCTGGCTCATCACCTGAAGCAGGAATGCACGCGTGCCATTCAAAAGTTTGTGGATCCTGAAGCCGTAGTTGATATCACAGTAGGGATCAATATCTCCAGACAGAGGGAACTTGAGGGGAAGGATGATTCAGCAGAGCCTCAAAACCAATCTCAGCAGGAACCCATTCTTCCGGGCGTAAAGCATATCATCGCGGTCGCCTCCGGAAAAGGCGGCGTTGGGAAATCCACCGTAGCCGCCAACCTGGCTGTTTCGCTGGCTCAAACGGGGGCTAAAGTAGGGCTTTTAGATACCGATATTTACGGGCCGAGCGTACCAACCATGTTCGATGTAAAGGAACGGCCCAATATCACAACCGACAAAAAGCTGGTTCCTATTGAAAAACACGGTGTACAATTGGTCTCAATGGGATTCCTGGTCGATACCGATCAAGCCATGATATGGAGAGGGCCTATGGTTACCAGTGCCGTAAAGCAGTTTATGCAGGAAGTTAAGTGGGGCGAACTCGACTACCTCGTACTGGATCTCCCGCCCGGAACCGGTGATATTCAGCTTACCATTGTGCAGACCGTACCCCTCACAGGGGCTGTTATTGTTTCGACACCGCAAACGGTAGCGCTGGATGATGCCCGCAAAGGGGTAGCCATGTTCAGCAAGGTAAATGTGCCCGTACTTGGCATTGTGGAGAATATGTCCTATTTCGTTCCGGATGACATGCCCGAAAAGAAATACTATATTTTTGGAAAACACGGTGCACGAAGACTGGCACAGAAGCTTGAAGTGCCGTTTCTGGGAGAAGTACCTTTACGTGAACAAATTCGGGAAACAAGCGACAGCGGCACGCCGGTAGTTGCGGCTGACCCTGCTTCACCGGCTGCGATCGGACTCAAAGAAATCGCAAATCGTATTCAGCAGACACTTGCCATTCAGGATCGCGACGCATCGGCGTCCGACAAGATTGAAATAACGATCCGTCCCTGACCGGCAGCAGACCAGGAAAAAAACAAACAGCCTATGGACTCCTCTGCTTTTATTCCCTACAACAATTACACTGAATATCCCCGGGAGGAGATGATTCGTCGCGCCAGGGAGTTCAGAGAGGAGATGCAGAAAAGACGGACTGTACGCGAATTTTCAGACAGGGATATTCCCGAAGAGGTGATTAACGATTGTATTAAAGCTGCCGGGACGGCTCCCAATGGTGCCAATCTGCAGCCCTGGCACTTTTCGGTGGTCAGGAGTCCGGAGCTAAAAAGAAAGATCCGGATTGCAGCTGAAAAAGAGGAGAAGGAGTTTTATGAATCCCGGGCGCCGGAAGAATGGCTACAGGCTCTCAGGCCGCTGGGTACAGATCAGTTCAAGCCGTTTCTGGAG
>JAWVZW010000042.1:0-9791 GCA_033721975.1 Balneolaceae bacterium | reverse complement strand
TCCAATAACCAGCAGCGACATCATGATAGCCGTAACAGGCCGCTTAAGGATTTTTTCAGTGATGGATATTTTTTTCATGACGGATCCTTCGGAGAAGGAGGTTTAAGGTTTCAGGATTAAAGTTTAAGGTTTGACGTTTGCCTGTTAACCAAATGCGCATCCTTAGAATTATTGCTTGAATTTGGGACCTTTTATTTCAGATTTACTCAAATAGTTCATAAGTGATGAGATTTTCTTACTGATCATAACCGTTTTACCATAGAGCAATTCGAACTCTTCTGCTGTAATGTAGCCGCAGTCTGATGCTCTGTATAGTTGAGATCGTGTTTCACCGCAAGATCCTTTAGCAATGCTTAAAAATTGTATGAATTCTTTATTACCGCCCCTTTCAAATCCTTCGGCGATATTGTCCATGATAGATCCTGATGATCTGCGTATCTGACCTCTAAGCTTGTAGTCTTTCGCAAAAGGTTCAGCAAGAGTCGAATTGTAAATTTCTTTACAAAGCTCCCTGGCTTCCTGCCAAATCTCCAGATCCTCAAACCTT
Organism: Balneolaceae bacterium; assembly: GCA_033721975.1. Taxonomy (GTDB): domain Bacteria; phylum Bacteroidota; class Rhodothermia; order Balneolales; family Balneolaceae; genus Rhodohalobacter. Next base: position 9,244 of record JAWVZW010000042.1, on the reverse strand, counting down.
TTTACAGTCATTGACTCGATCTTATTCAATTCAAAACCTTAAACATTAAACGCAGAACCTTAAACCGGACATTAGTCCTTTAGGGGGTCTTCCTTGTGCACGGCATCAAAACCGGCTTTTTCAACCCATCCATTAATAATGTTATACATGCATGGAACCGCAAAAAGCATGAGAATCGTACTCATTGTCAGCCCCCCAATTACGGCACGTGCCATCGGGCTCCATGTTTCGGCACCGGTACCCAATTGCAGTGCAAGAGGGACCATGGCTAATATGGTGGTGAAGGCCGTCATCAAAATCGGGCGCAATCTTCGTCCGGCACCATTTACAATAGCATCGTGCCTTTGCTGTCCGCGTGACTGCAGGATTTTTATATAGTCAATCATCACAATTCCGTTGTTGACCACAATACCGGTTAGCAGCACAAGCCCTACCATAGCCGTGACGCTAATGGGAGTGGAGGTAATCCATAGCATCAGAAGCACACCAGTTAGCGCAAGAGGGATGGTGAAAAGAATGATGAACGGTTCAACCAGGCTCTCAAACTGTGATGCCATAACCATATATGTAAGCACAGCAGCTACCAGAAAAGCAATGAGAAGATAGAAGAAGGATTGCTGCTGTTCTTCTGCTGAACCGCCCAATTCATATCGATATCCATCCGGGAACTGAATCTGCTCAAGTTCATTTCGTGCAAGCTCGATCGCAGTGCCCAGATCCAGATCACCAAGATCGCCTTCCACTTCCACCATACGTTCCTGATTCACTCTCAGGATGTTGGACGGCCCCGTGTAGCGTTCCACGCGAGCCAGATTTTTCAGGGGCATCCACTGGCCCGAGGGTGTACGGATCTGGAGTTCATCGAGGGCTGTGGAACGCGATCGATCAATAGGATCCACTTCTACCTGAACCTGGAATTCAAGTCCCTGATCCACGAAGGTGGTGGCCACATCACCCTGCACGGCATTGCTCAATGCATTGGCGACCTGCGAGGTATTCATTCCCACACGGGCAATTCGTTCGCGGTCCATTTCGACACGCAATTCCGGACGACCCTGATCGGCGGAACTGAATACATTTACGATTCCATCGATGCCCCGAAGACGATCCATGGCTGTGTAAGCCAATTCCTGTTTCATGTTTTGCTCAAAGCCGTAAATCTGAACGATAAGCCCGGTATCACCGTCAGGACTCAATGGGTCTTCACGGACCTCCCGGATATTGGCGCCCGGAACTATTTCAAGTCTTTCCAAAAGGTCTGCGGTTATCTGCATCTGGCTTCTGTCCCGATCGTTAACCGGCACCAGCTCAATCCGTATTCTTCCCTGATTACCTCCGGGGCTGTCGGCACCTTCAATCCCTATTTTGTCACCATAGTCTGAAACCACGAGTCGGCTTTCAGGAACTTCATCATTGATAATTTCTTCAACCTGGACAATGGTTCGTTCCAGTTCAAGCAGGCTTACTCCGGGTTCGCGCTGCACTTCCAGAATGATAAAGTTTTCGTCAACCTGCGGGAAAAACTCTCCACCCAAAAAATTGAAAATCGGAAGCGAGCCCAGCAAGAGTATGATAGCACCAGTTACAACCAAACCACTTCGCTGAAGGCTTCGGTCGAGCAGGGACTTATACCGTTCTTCCAGCCTGTCAAAGCTTCTTCCCAGCCAGGGGCCAACAATACCTGAGAAAAGCCGGTTGGATAGGCGTGAAAGAAGTCCCCACAATTTTAGCAGAGGCCAGGCAAGGAAATAAAGAACCAATACAGGTATGGCAATTACTCTGTTCAGTACTGATTTTCTTCTCCAGACCAGCAGTTTATTCAGAATATTTCTGGCAGGCTCCTTATGGGCTGCTTTATTCAAATCTGTATCGAAAAGGCGAGAACTCAATACCGGTATGAGGGTAATCGCAATGAGTACGGAGATGATCAATGCAAAGGAGATCGTCAGAGCAAGGTCCCGGAAGAGAATGCCGGCTATTCCGGGTACAAAAAGGATCGGCAGAAAAACAACCAGGGTAGTGAGGGTAGACACCACGATTGGTGTGGAAACTTCCTGTGCTCCTTTAATGGATGATGCCTTGCCGTCTTCCCCGTCTTCTTTAAAACGGAAAATATTTTCCAGAACCACAACGGCATTGTCCACAACCATACCGACTGCCAGAGTTAGTCCCGACAAAGAGATAATATTCAGGCTCACTTCCGATACATCCATAATACTGAAGGTGGCAATGATGGAGATCGGGATGGTTATTGCCACGATCAATGCCGTGCGTCCGCTTCTCAGGAAAAGAAGCAGCATGATGACTACCAGGATAACAGCCTGAAAACCCGTTTGGATTAGGTTGTTGATTGACATACTGATGAAATCAGCCTTGTTGGTCAGAAGTTCAAGCTCAACGTCTCCGGGTAGAATGGTTCTTATGTCGTCCAATGATTCTACTACATTACCTGCTGCCGTGACCACATTGCTGTCGCTTTGCTTGTAAATGTTGATGATCACACCATCATTATTCTGAACCCGAACATTACCGATTGGCTGTGCAATACCATCTTCAACATCGGCGACATCCCGTAGGTAGACCGGATTACCCTCATCCGTCACGGCGATGATGCTGTTCCGGATCTGATCAACATTTTTGAATTCACCAATGGTTCTGAGAGAAAAAACGGTTTCGCCCTCAGTCAGATCCCCGGCGGGCACCTGGACATTCTCCTGCCGGAGCCGGGTCGAAATGCTGCTGACATCCAGATTGTAGGTACGCATTTGTGCATTACTGATACGCACATTAATCTGCCTGTCATAGCCGCCGGCAGTTTCCGCAGAAGCTATTCCCTCCAGGCGTTCCAGCCTCTGCTCAATCTGGCGCGTGGCAAGAGTTCGCAATTCCCTGGGGCTCCGGGTATCGGAAGTAAGCGTTAAAACAATGACGGGTTCGTCGTTCGGATCGTATGAAAAGACAATGGGCTGATCCACATCATCAGGAAGCCCACGGCGGATCATATCCAGCCGTTTTCTGACTTCCGTTTCAGCAATAAACAGGTCGGTACCCCAATTGAAGTTCAGTTTAACCACAGATGCACCCTGACTGGAGAGCGATCGCACGCGCCGCACGCCGGAGATACTTCCCACCTGTTCTTCAATCTGGCGGGTTATCAGTGCTTCAATATCCTCGGGGGCTACACCTTCATAGGTTGTGTAAACGGTGATGGTTGGAAACGATACATCCGGATAGAGATTCAGGCGCAGATTGTTGAGCCCAAACAGGCCGAAACCGATCAATATGAGACTGAGCATCATAAAGGTGACCGGCCGGTTAACCGCTAATTTTGGCAGATTTTTCATGTTCTTAAATTTCCTGCTTGCTGAATAATACTACCGATTGGTGCTGTCGGACTGCTGTCGCTGTTGTCTTCTGCCGTTCTGCTGCATTTGCTCTCTTACCCGTTGTCGCTCTTCAGGTGAAAGGTTTTGCATTCGTTCACGGAATTGCTGGCGTTCTTCAGGGGTCATATTCTGAAGATTGGGTGTTGTGTTGTTGTCACTCTCCGTATCAGAGGATTCAATGCGCTGGGCACTTTGAGTATTGGTGCCTGCTACACGAATTCTTGACCCGTCCTGCAGGCTGCGCTGTCCGGTAACAATGAGCCCTTCACCGGCACGAAGACCATCAAGCACCTCAATTTTATCTCCCTGCTGAATGCCCAGTACCAGTTCTCGCTGCACAGCAATACTGTCACCCTGATTGATAAAGGCTGAGTACGTGCGTTCAAGCTCAATGGTGCCGGTCTCCGGAGCGATATAGGTTTCCACCTTTTCCACCATGGCAGATCGGGGAATCACCACAGCGTTTTCCTTGGTGCGAAGATTAATTCGTGACTGCACCAAAGCGCCCTGATAGATAGATGTGGATGTATTGGTCAGTGTAATGACAACTTCTCCAAGTCCTGTTACAGGATCCAGCTGTGGGCTGATTCTGGAGACAACTCCAGTCGCAATTTCGGGTGATCTGCTGGAGAGCGACATAGAGACCAGTTGGCCGTTTTGTACATTTTCCCAGTCCTGCATGGGGAGATATACTCTTGTCTCGAAACCACTCAGATTGGCTATTTCATAAATTGCCTGTCCTGTGCCGGCAATATCACCTTCAGCTATCGAGCGGCTCAGAATAACACCGTCAACAGGAGATTTAATTCGGGTGTTTTCGAGATTCTCCTGGCTTTGCGTGAGTGCAGCCAATGCGGATTCGTACTGAGCCCGGCTGGTCAAATAGGTAGAACGGAAATTATCATACTCGGACCGGCTGATCAGATCCTTTTCAAACAATTCGCTTTGCCGTGCAAATTGTGTACTGTCTCTTTCCAGATTTACCCTTGCCTGACGGATTTGTGCTTCAGCCTGCTCAACGGCATCCCGGTACGGTACATCATATATCTCAGCAAGAACCTGACCTCTGGATACATTATCACCGAGATCAGCCAGTATTCTTACGACCCGGTTGGATACCTGGGGTGTAATGGAGACCACATCCTGTGCACGGATGGTACCATAAGCCCTGATTTGCTCCGAAATGGTCTCAGTTTGAACCGGAACAACTTCTACACTGGTTGCCTGCTGATTGCCGAAGCCTCCGCCTCGCTGAAATTGGGATCCATCGGGAGAGTCAGACCCACATGATGAGAGTATGAGTGCCAGAGAAATTAATCCCGATAGTAAGAATGAATGTTTCAAAAGGGGGTGCATTTAGATTTAAATTTCTGATCCGGGTTCTGTAACAGTTGCAGAAGTTACGGAGTTAAGACCGTGTTATTTCAGGCTGATACAAAAAATGACAAACAGGCGATCTGTTTTAAAATTTTATTACAAAGACGCCATTGATTACGTGCCAATAAGCCGTCAAGAGAGAACTTTATTTGGCGTTTCTTTAGACGTTACAGAACGTGAACCGTTTGAATTTGGCAAATAACCTCATTCCCGGTCAAAACGTTGCATTGTATCCGATTCGGAATCCTGAATAGAAGGGATTTGTGTAAAAATTTTAAAAAAGACGGGCTACTCTGTCACAAACTGATTCACAAAGATCCCTCAATTCAGGAGTAAACGCGTCTTTTGTGTGAGAGTCAATGTCCAGTTCGCCATAAAATGTTCCATTTTTGATAATGGGAACAACTATTTCTGATTTTACATGGATGCTGCACGCCAGGTAATTGTCAGCATTGCTTACATCCTGAACCACAAAAGTGTCCAGTGTGTCTGCTGCTTGTCCGCAGATACCTGTGCCGTAAGGAATACGGGTATGATCGGTAGGTTCCCCAACGAAGGGGCCCAGGTAGAGCATTCTCTCTTCCTCCGGGTCATCCAGGTAAAAACCCGTCCAGTCAAATACCGGAATGTGGGAATCCAAAAGCTCACAGATCGCCTGAAGTTTTTCATCACGCGTTCCTGTACCCTCAATAATCTGGTCGGTTTTTTTTAGAATGGTTTCCTTCTCCATGTGGGATAACTTCAAGTAAATGACGATTAGAATATTAAAGCTGAATGCCGCACAAAGGTACTAAGTTTTCAGGAATTCAACAGGGTCTGCGTGGAGGAAAAAGAAGCCTTCGAAATCGATTAAATCATCTCTATCTTTGGTGCCATGTTTGAATTTTCAGCTGAAATAGTACCGGAACAAACTTCCTACATCATCGGAGTCGGAGCACTGCTTTTTGCAAGTTTCACATCGCTTTTCTCTGTTGTGAACCCATTGGCCGCCATACCGCTTTTCTTGTCTCTGACAGAGCAATCGACGGATGCAGAACGCAATCATACAGCCAAAAAAGCATCTTTATACATGTTTGGTGTACTGATTACATTTCTGCTGATCGGTACGTTTATCCTGAATTTCTTTGGAATTTCCCTTTCCGGAATACGGATAGCCGGCGGATTAATCATTATGCGTGCAGCCTATTCGATGCTGAATCCGGAAACCGGGGGCAGAAAGCTCACTGACGAAGATGAAGCGGCCGCGCTGGAAAAAGAGGATATATCATTCAGTCCTCTGGCACTGCCACTTTTATCAGGTCCGGGAAGTATTGCTGTAGTTATTGGCTTTGCAACGCAAGCTGAGGGTGCTATGGATTATGTTGTAAATGGAGTGTCGATTCTTCTTGTGGTAATCATAACTTATGGTCTGCTGCGTCTGGCCCCCGTTTCAGCCAGGTATATTGGTACCACCGGTTTAAATGTTATGACACGGCTGATGGGCTTTATAGCTCTATCCATCAGTGTCCAGTTTATATTGAGCGGCATATCAAGATATTTTGGTCTTTCATGAGCAGAGTCAGTGAAAGGATCGAAGACCGACAAAAACTTCAGCGGCTTTTTCAGTTTGATCTGTGGTGTACCCGAAAGCTGAACAGGATTATTCAATCGGGTCAGATATACGATCAGGAACCTGCATGCTATGCTTTTTTATCCCATATCGTACATGTACAACAGAAGTGGTATGATCGGGTTACCGGCAATGATTCGGAGCCTGTTTATCAATGGGAAGATATTCATCCGGCTGATCTCAATGCCAAAGCCCGAAAAGTACACGGAAAGTGGATTGATCTGATAGGAGATCATGACGCAGATCTGGACAGTACCATTTACTGGATCAATGAGAAAGGGGTTGAATATGCCGGTTCATTGCGACAGATATGCAATCACCTGATTGTTCACGGCCAGCATCACAGGGCACAGATCTCATTGCTTATGGAACAGTGCGGTGAAGAACCGCCGTCCATTGATTATAATCACTACGCATCGGCGTATTCTGCTCTAATGGGACAATAAGATGGCTTCATTTGTTTTAATCCGTTTGATTCTATTTCTTTTGCTCTTCGAACCCATAATCTAACTGCAGGTCTCTGGAAACTCTCGAACAGATATTTATCACGTTTGCTAATTATGCATGGGGCACTCCCATGTTGGTTCTATTGGTGGGAGGTGGGATTATTTTCCTCATCTTTTCACGCTTCATGCCCTATCGGAATTTCAAGCATGGAATAGAAGTATTATCAGGCAAATATGAGGATCCTACAGCCCCGGGAGATATCAATCATTTCCAGGCACTTTCAAGTACCCTGGCTGCTACGGTTGGGATGGGGAATATCAGCGGCGTTGCCATTGCGCTGGGTGTTGGCGGGCCGGGAGCTATCTTTTGGATGTGGATTACAGCGCTGGTAGGTATGGCCACAAAGTTTTTCACCTGTACGCTCTCCATCATGTATCGCGGCAAAGATACCAGCGGAAAGATCCAGGGAGGGCCCATGTATTATATTGTGGAAGGGCTGGGGCCAAAATGGAAACCCCTTGCAGCTTTTTTCAGTCTGGCAGGGTTGATTGGCTGTACCCCCATGTTTCAGTCAAACCAGCTTACCCAGATTATCCGGGATACCGTGCTGGCCGAAAACGGCTGGCTTGGGTATGACGTAATGCTTTTGGCAGATACCGCATTGACCGAAACCGGATTCAGGTTGTCGGATATTATAGTCGGGCTCCTGCTGGTCGGTTTGGTATCACTGGTTATTTTTGGCGGTATCAAGCGAATTGGAAATGTGGCTTCCAGGCTGGTACCGCTGATGGTTGCAATCTATATTCTTACGGTTGTTTATATCATCATCAATAATATCAGTGATCTGCCGCAATACTTTTGGTTGATTGTCAGTGATGCTTTTAAAGGGGAATATGCACGCGGTGAAGCAGCTTTTGGTGGGGCACTTGGTTTTATGATATCCCAGGGAATCCGGAGAGGTGCATTTTCTAATGAAGCGGGTATTGGTACCGAAGCGATGGCGCATGGAGCCGCAAAAACACGTGAGCCGGTTCGTGAGGGACTTGTCGGCATGCTCGAGCCTGCCATAGATACCCTTTTGGTCTGTTCTATGACGGCGATGGCACTGCTGATGACAGGAGCCTGGACGGATTCGTCAGTAGATGGCATCACCATGACGGCTACTGCATTTGAGACAGGAATCCCTGCTATCGGACTTTACCTGCTGCTGATATGCGTCTTCATATTCAGCGTCACGACGATGTTCACCTATTCGTATTATGGCACAAAATGTCTCAATTTTCTGGCAGGAGCGAATCGTGCCCATTATTACAACTACTTCTACATCTTCTCGATCTTTATCGGCTCCATAACTACCATCGACATGGTGGTGAACCTGGTTGACGGCATGTTCGCAATGATGGCGATACCTACGGTATTATCAACCCTCCTGCTGGCACCGAGGGTAATGGAAGCTACGCGCGACTATTTTGAGAGAAAAAAGAATGGGGAATTTGATGAGCTCAAAGTGTAAACACCCGGGTTCTTAGAATGGCCGGATGTTTTTAGCTGTCCGGATTTTCCTTCCCATTGGATGAATGCGTGTTCGATTCTGCTTCCCGTTCCTTGAGCATCTGCACGTACTGGTAACGCGCCTTAATACCTGCTTTATTTCCATGCCAGGCTCCCAAGCCGCATGCTAATGCCAGAACAGTGAATATCAATATTTCAGTGGTACTGATGATGCTGGCCGATGTATAGATCCATACGAAAGGCGGTAGAAATATGAGAACGGCTAGCAACAGATGGGCATTGGTGGGTGAGGGGACTTTTCTGATGAAGCGTTTTACGGCAGCATAGGTGAGATTCAGGTAGATAAAACCGAATGCCAGCAGAACCACAGTACCGACCCATCCGGGATCACTGATCCAGCTCAGAAATGAATGTGTAAAGATAATGATTGCCAATGATACCATCAGTGACCAGGTAGCATAGGCAAAAAAACGGGCTCCGTCCTGCATGTAAATGTAAGTAGGTGTGTTTGGATCAAACTTTGCGATTCAGCAGGAAAGGTAAGGCGGATCGGGGAAAGGCAAAAGGGAGGGTGTTGATATGCGATCGGAGATATTCTATTTGTGATCTCAGAAGTATCTTTTGAGTATTGAGTATTGAGTATTGAGTATTGAGTATTGAGTATTGACCACTGACCATTTACCACTTACCACTACTCATCTCTCACACTCTGACAAAGCTCAACAAGAACCCCGTTTTGTCCTTTGGGATGAAGAAAAGCAACCAGCTTGTTGTCGGCGCCTTTTTTTGGAGTTTCATTCAGGATTCTGAAGCCTTCTTTCTTTAGCCGGTTTATTTCAGATTCGATATCCTCAACTTCAAATGCCACGTGATGTATTCCCTCACCGCGTTTTTCGATGTAGCTGTTGATTAC
>JAWVZW010000041.1:0-10025 GCA_033721975.1 Balneolaceae bacterium | reverse complement strand
GATTCAGAAAGTTCTTCAGCTGTGATCAGGGTAATGCATTGTAAATTTCCATTCGAACTATATCCGCCGGTTCCGGCCTCTGAAACCTGGATCCGAATCCTCGCCCGGTTATTCTGAAGACCATTCAATTTCAGAAGCTCATCCACATTCAGCCGAAGGCTCGCTTCTTCCGGCACATTTTCTTTCTGAAAACCCAGATAGCTTAAACCCGCGTGCAGGCGTTCTATATGTTCACGGAACCGAAAGATTGAGCCATCTTCTGAGAAGAATGTTTCAAATGCGCCTGTACCGTGGTAAAGTCCGTTTATTTCGGGTGAAATGGACGCCTGACCGGAAGGCACCGCATCACCATTCAGCATCAAGAAATTTGAAGGATTACCCATTTTGAAGCAGGCTGTCCAGTTTAGTTCGTAATCCGTCGATGTCATCACCCACCTGTGAATCAAAAAGCTCACCCGACGGGCTTATCAGGATCTGTGACGGAACTCCAGGTATGAGAATTTCCTGAAAAAATTCTGTTCCCTCTACAATAATAAAATCGTGATTGTTCTCAGAGAGGTATCGGTTTACCTGCTGATCGCCATCCCGTACGATGGCACCGATGACCCTCAGGGAAGGATGCACGTCATTATACTCATCCAGAAAATGATTTACTCCTATTGACTTGCCGGACCATGTGGACCAAAACTGGATGATCACCGGTTCGCCCTGTAGTTCGGCAATCGTGAGTATTTCATCGCTGTTGAATCGGCTGAATGAAAGTGTATCGAGCCGGACGGCTTCCAGATTTTCACGAAACTCACCGGCCTGTTTGTTGCTGTAGTTGATCGTTCCATAGACAATGACAATCAGCGTCAGCAGTGCACAAACAGCGATAAAGAGGTTGAAATATTTTGGGTCAAGTCGCATATATGTTCATTGTATGAGCCTCCATGATAGGACCTTATCAGGGCATTATCAGGCAAAAAGGCAAAAGGCAAAAGGCAAATTAATTTCTGATAAATGAATAATAACTCCTAATCGAGAAAAACCTTGCAGCGTGCAGCCTGAAGCCTCCATGATGAATGCCATTTAACAGAATCATTATCCCTGCATATTACGCATCGGGGTTATCTACATCATCCACGAAATACATGGATGCTGCAGCAATGATCATGGCTGCGCCGCCCAACATCAATGAATAGATCGCCTCGCCCTCAAACCAGTTCCGGGTGATATAGCCCAGCATACTGGCAGCAATAATCTGTGGAATCACAATGAAAAAATTAAAGATTCCCATATAGAGCCCCATCTTGCTGGATGGCAGGGACCCGGCCAGGATGGCGTAAGGCATGGCCAGAATACTGGCCCATGCGAGTCCTATTCCGATCATCGGGATGATCAGTGAGTTTGGGCCCGGCATGAAATAAATTGATATGAGACTGAGTCCGCCGGCGGTGAGCGCAATAGCATGGACAATCTTCCTGCTTGTAACCTTGGCCATAGGCGCCAGGGCAAATGCAATCACGGCCGCAAAACCGTTATAGACGGCAAAAAGAATTCCTACCCAATCGGCTCCTTCGTTATATAGAATCGAGGTGGTATCGCTGGTTCCGTAGATGTGAGAGGTTACTGCCGCAGTGGTGTAGATCCACATGGCAAAAAGGGCAAACCATGAAAAGAACTGTACCACGGCCAGCTGAACCATCGTTTTTGGCATGGTAAGAAAATCATGAACTACAACAACCAACCCCTGTTCCGTGTTGCCCGACCGCTGCAGAAATCCGGCAATGAGAGACACCAGGCCCAGCACCACCGTGCCAACCGTGAGGATGTACAATTCACTGTCATAGGCGCCATACCAGACCCAATACGAAAGCAACAGGCCTGCAAGAAGGGCAATATTCCCAAAAGTCACTTTTTTCTTTCCCTCTCCTGCTTCAATAGGAATATCCCGTTTTACCTCCTCACCGTCATCCAGCTGCTGATTCTCATAAGCTTCAAACGCCTCAAGTTCCTCCGGTGAGTACTCTTTTGAGCGAAATACGGTCCACATCACAGCAAGGAGAAAAACAACCCCACCGATATAAAAAGACCAGCGGACCGAGGGTGGAATCACGCCTGCCGGTGCTGTATTGGAGATATTAAACCAGTTGGTCATCATCCAGGGAAGTGCTGAAGCTACAACAGCTCCGGTACCAATGAAAAAGCTCTGCATCGCAAATCCTTTGGTGCGCTGTTCGGACGGCAGTGTATCCCCGACAAATGCCCGAAAGGGTTCCATCGAAATGTTGATAGATGCATCCAGGATCCAAAGCATACCGGCGGCTACCCAGAGAACTGGAGAGTTCGGCATGATAACCAGTGCCGCAGAGGCAAAAATAGCTCCCCATAAAAAATAGGGGCGCCGGCGTCCCAGCCGGGTCCACGTACGATCGCTGAAATATCCGACGATAGGCTGAATCACAAGTCCGGTTACCGGAGCTGCAAGCCAGAGAAGCGGAATCAGATCAACATTGGCACCCAGTGTTTCAAAGATGCGGCTGACGTTAGCATTTTGCAGGGCAAATCCGAACTGAATGCCCAGAAACCCAAAACTCATGTTCCATATTTCCCAGAACCCGAGCTTCGGGCGTGGTTGAGGTGAGATACTCATAAATTGAACCCCTGTTTATCTTGAATTTTCCTTCAAAACCCTGTCCTGACCAGCCGGACTGCAACAGCTTTTTTAACCATTCAGACGGAAGTAAATGGTTGGGCAACAATGTACCTGTGACCGGTGATTAGTCTGTGGCCCATGTTTTGCCGACATCCTCAAAGGGTATGCAAGCCTGATAGGTTCCCGGTATTTCCTGGTAACGCAGTACTTCCGTTGCACCATATTCTGATGTAAAAAAGCCAACCATTGTTAGCTCCTTCAGGATCAAAAAGAATTGAGGTCCTGCACCAAAACCCGCTTCAATGGCACTGTTGTTTTCAAGAGTCGCAAATTCAAACTGCGAACCTTCTTCCAGATCTGCAAATTCACTTCCCATTTCATCCAGACATTTGTCCATCATATCATCCATGGCTTCCAGATACATTTCACGCTGCTCTTCGGTGTAAATGTCTTTCACCATGCTTTCGATGAATGCAGGTACGCCCTGTTCAACAGCACCCGGCAGTATGGTATTTGCCATCGCCGTGGTAAAGGCAGCCTGACGCGAATTGAACAGTTCAGGACTCCAGCCTCCGGGAGAAGCCGTACATCCTTTTAAAACTCCCAGGATAGAGGGAGCAAAAACCACACCGCCCATCAGTGCCGCCGTACGCTTGATTGCTTCTTTTCTGTCGATTTTTTCCATGATCTTACAGGTTTCCTTTTTTGAGTTCTTCTGCAGCATAATTGGCAGCACGTGCTGTGAGTGCCATGTAGGTTAACGACGGATTCTGACATGCTGAGGAAGTCATACATGCTCCATCCGTAACAAACACATTTTTACAGGAGTGTACCTGGTTCCACTTATTCAGTACCGACGTTCTCGGATCACGTCCCATCCTGGCTGTTCCCATCTCGTGAATCCCCAGACCGGGTCCGCCCGCATTATCGTACGTTCTGATATTTTTAACGCCGGCTGCTTCAAGCATCTCAGCAGCATCGTTTTGCATATCTTCCCGCATCCGGTATTCATTTTCCTTGAATTCCACATCAAAGACCAGTGTGGGCTGTCCCCATTTATCGGTTTTGTCGCGGTTCAGATAAACACGGTTTGAATGATCCGGAAGCATTTCACCAAATGCGGTCATCCCCATTGTCCATTTTCCGGGAGCCTGAACCAGTTCCTTGAGCGGTTCACCGATGGCAAGCTCTCTTACACCACGCTCCCATCCATCCCGGCTGGCAGAACCCTGGTAACCAAATCCACGGATGTAGGGCCGGTTATTTCCATCGAGGTTGCGATACCTGGGGATATAGAATCCGGTAGGCCGGCGGCCCCAGTAGTAGCGGTCTTCAAAACCATCATACTCACCGTTGGCTCCCACACGGAAGTGGTGGTCCATCACATTATGACCCAGTTCACCGGAGTCATTTCCCAATCCATCCGGAAACCGGTCGGAAGTGGAGTTGAGCATAATAAGGGTGGTATTCATGCAGGATGCATTCAAAAAGATTACATCCGCATAGTATTCAACCATTTCCAGGGTTTCCGCATCGATCACCCGTACACCGGTCGCCTTGCCCAAATCCTCATCGTAGATCACGGAGTTCACAATCGAATGCGGCCTGAGCGTCATGTTGCCCGTCGCTTCAGCGGCCGGCAAGGTTGACGCGTTACTGCTGAAATAGGCACCATACGGACAGCCCCGAATACAAAGATTACGGTTCATGCATCCTCCCCGACCGTTATGCGGCTGCGAAAGATTTGCGGTTCTGCCAATGGTAAGAACGCGATTAAATCGCTCAGCCATGGTCTCTTTCAGTACTTCTTCCAGGCAGTTAAGATCCCACGGCGGCAAAAACTCACTGTCGGGAAGCTGCGACAATCCCAGTGCTTCCCCGCTGATACCGGCAAATCTTTCAACATGTGAGTACCAGGGTGCAATATCATTGTATCGAATAGGCCAGTCTACAGCAATGCCGTCCCTGGCGTTAGCTTCAAAATCCATTTCGGAAAGCCGGTAACTTTGGCGTCCCCACATAATTGAGCGGCCGCCAACATGATACCCGCGGATCCAGTCGAACCGTTTAATTTCTTCATAAGGCTGGTCGGTATCCTTAACCCACCAGTGCTTGGTAGTCTGCCGGATGGTGTATCCCGTACGCATCTGCTTTTCATAGTGCTGAGCTTCTTCGGGTGGAACCTGATCATCGTACGGTATTTCCCACGGCTTCTTCAGCATCGTTGGATAATCGACAACGTGCCGTACATTGCGACCCCGTTCCAAAACCAGCGTATTCAGCCCGTTTTCTGTCAGTTCCTTGGCTGCCCATCCACCGCTGATTCCTGTCCCGACCACGATGGCATCGTAGGTGTTATTCTGTTTGGCTTTCAGATTAAGATTCATAGTGCACCGTACTTATATTCTGATTTTGTTTGTTGAAAAGATGATCAAAGTTCCTTGATCTTGATATTGCGGAATTTCACCACGTCACCGTGATCCTGCAAACCGAGATGTCCTTCACGCATAGCTCCGAACTCCGGATGACCGTTGAATTTGCTGTTTCGGATCATTTCAAACCATTCCGGAGTCCATCGCTCATATTCAAGGATTTTTTCTCCGTTCTGCCAGTGTTCCACGTGCGGTCCATCGGAGACGATAGTCACAGAGTTCCACTCACCGTGAGGTTTTGTATTCTGGGGATCGGCAGGTATCAGATCGTAAAGGGAGCCCGCTTTCCGGTTTCCGGCAATTCCCCGCTCGGCATCCGGGTGATTGATGTTATCTAAAATCTGCATCTCCAGACCCGACCAGTAAATTGCTTCGGTAGGTTGCTCAAGCACATGATAGAATATTCCGCTATTGCCGCCCTCCTCAATCATCCAGTCAATTTTAAACATAAAATCACTGAATTTTTCGCGGGTAATGATATCAAGGGCTGAGCTCCAGGATTCGGTTTGGGGTGGCCGGTAAACCAGTGCACCCTCTTCAATGTGCCATCCCCGGTCAGGAAACTGATCCATGTTGTAGCCCTTCCAATGCTCCATGCTTTCCCCGTCGAAGAGCAACATCCAGCCGTCTGCTTTTTCTTCTTCCGTAAGGGTATTTTGCTGAGCTTGAGTGAACGGTGCAATCATTAATAATAGAATAAATGAAACCAGGAGATTAATTGGTTTTCTAGTCATTCGATTACTTAGTTTAAATTTAGGGTTACCCGGCTCTCATCGTCTCCGGATTCCAATCAATCGATCGTTTTTCGCGAAGACTGATCGTTGTTTGCAGTGCGGGTCCGGCAGCGCGAAGACCGAATGTACTGTTCTGAGTAATGGGTGCGTCATCGCGAATCGCGCTCATCCAGTTTACAAAGTGATCGTAGCGGTCATTGTATCCATCCGGGGCACGATATACCAGTTCATTTGGCTCAATGATAGTTGCCCGAGTTTCCGGATAGCGCTCCGCATAATACTCCTCGAATTCCTGCCTTGTGCTTGCATCAAAATCACCGATGCTCATCCCGGGCGCATTCGGCTGGCGCCACTTCCGAAGGGTAACCGTATTCCACCCGATTTCAATAACTCCATCTGATCCAACCAGCTTGATGCTGGATCCGCCGCCGGAACCATCTGCAAAGTTCACCCTGAGGGCCAGGTTGAATGCCGGATGCTGATCCGTCTCCGGATAGTCGAACATCCCCAATACAAGGTCTTCCGCATCCCGGCCATCTTCCCAATACCGCAGGCCTCCGGTACCCATGACGCGATTCGGTCCTATGGAACCGGTAATCAGATGAAGCCCGGAAAAGAGATGGACAAAAAGATCTCCGGCAACACCGGTTCCGTAGTCATCATAATTTCTCCAGCGGAAAAAATGTTTTGCGTTGAACTCCATAGGAGGCATTCCCTGGCGGTATCGCTCCCAGTCCACGTTCTCCGGTGAAGCGCTGGGGGGAATTGAATATTGCCATGCCCCGATTGCGGACCTACGATCCCAGTAAGCCTCCACAAAATTCAGTTCTCCGATTTCTCCTTCATCAATCAGGTCACGGGCCTTTTCATATAAGATAGAGCTGGTTCGTTGGCTACCTACAATCAGCGGTACTCCGGTTCGCTGTTCTGCCTCAATTAAATTATGCCCTTCCTGCACCGTTTGGGTCATCGGTTTTTCCAGATACACCGGCTTACCCGCTTCAAGTGCATCAATCGCAATTCGCTCATGCCAGTGATCAGGAGTGGCGATGATCACGGCATCCACATCATCCCGGCTCAGAATCTCCCGGTGATCGCGGGTAATGAACAGATCATCCCCCCAGTGTTCGCGGCAGCGATTCAGGCGACTGTCGTACAAGTCACATGCCGCAACCAGACGCGTACCCTCAACCTGAAGGGCCGTGAACGTATTACCCTGACCCATTCCTCCGGCTCCTATCAATGCAATATTCACATGATCATTTGCAGAAAAGATCTTTTTTCTTGCATCACTGCGGCTCAGGTTGAAATGATTGCCGTGGGCTTTTTTGGTCAGGATCGGCAAGCCCATCAGAGCTGCGGCTCCGATTCCTGCTTTTTTAAGGAAGGATTTACGGGATAGCTCCTGCTTTTTTTCAGTGCTCATTCAGTACTACGCTCTTCTGTATATATATAAATTTTATTTACACTACCTCGTGAAAGTAGAAAAAATGAACTATATATATAAATAGAAGACGTATTTTTTTGTAAACGCTTCCATTTACGTTGACAAATGGATCGTTCAACTGCACCGGGTATATATGTGAATAAGGACAAGAAACGATCCGGGTCACAGAATTCTTCTATTACCGGTAACAAATGATTCTGATGAATAGGTATGGTAGTATGGCGTGTTCCATTTATTGGCGGTGCTCTCTATATGCATTGGGCATACGACGCTGGCGGACCGAATCAGGGTGAAATCTCATGTCCAGTCTGCGAAGCTGTGTGCTGTCGAGAATTCCCGACAAATCAGCCCGAAACGAATTATACAATTGTTCAAGCTGCCGCTGTTCTGAAAATCTTCGCTCCGTCATCGTCCTGGTAATTTGTTCACGATATTCATTCATGGTTTCAAAGAAAGGACCGCGCTGAGATTCATTCAGCTCCAGGTAATCAGACATTCTGTTTTCCATTCGCTGCCTCATTTCCGGACCGGGCATGGGGCCGCCCCTGTGTTCCATGGGTCTCGGTTCCATCCAGCGCTGGGCACCTCTGCCATCGAGGGAGCGGCTGACTATAAAACCTGATATGAATGCGATGACGAATATTGCCGTATAAGCTAATATGGCTTTGGTTTTTGAGTTCATTGCGTATTGGTCATATTTGTTTCCATTTCACCTTCTTCACCCTGCATTGGCCAATCGGACAAGTAGCCGGCATACTCTTCAACCGGGTATTGATCCGACGGATAGATCAGTTCGTCCACGGATACAGTATTTGCCGCAGAATTGTCCGTGAACGAGCCGGTCACAAACCCTGCCAGTGACGAGGCAGCCAGTATAAGAAGTGACGCTGCGAGAGCTACCTTCCTAAACCAAAAGATGGCTGCAACAGAGAATGAATCCTCATCGGCTTCAATCAGCATCTCACGAATAGCCCTGATTTGTGACGGATTTCTGTGATCCTCAACTGAACCGTAAATTCCGGAAATATCGGGCAGGGAAAGTATACTGCGATAATCCTCCATCAGGTCCGGAAATGCTTCCAGTTCCTGCTCGAGTTTAACGAGCTCTTCATCGCTCAGCAGTCCGTCGGCCGCTTGATTTATTCGGATTTCAAGTTCTTCGCGTGTCATATCTGTTTCTGTTTCTCAGCGCTGTTTCAAATTGTATCAGGGCTCATTTACACCCATCCGTTTCATCTGTCCTGCCAGTTCTTTCCGGGCCCTGAACATTCTGTTCTTTACGGTCTGTTCATTCAGACCCGTAACTTCTGCAATTTCAGGATAAGTGAGTCCGTCGATGAGCCGCATCACAACGATGGATCTCATCAGTTCGGGCAGCATGGCTATGGCTTTTCGCAGAATCTGAATCTCTTCGCGATCTGATTCAGTTGATGCCGGGTCCGACTTTAGATTCAGTTCATCTGACGGAATACTCACCCGCATCTTTTCATGCTTTCTTTTTCTCAACTCATCGATGGCCAAATTCCGTGCAATAGCGTAGATCCAGGTGTACAAGCCGGAATCTTCATGAAATGAATCCAGATTTTTATAGGCTTTCAGGAACGCCTCCTGCACTACATCTTCTGGATCCACTGACGAACCGGCCAGATAAGCTGTCATGGCACGATGAAGGCGGGGGTAAATTTCCCCCACGCTTCGTCTGAATTGTTCTTTTCGGATATTCTCCATAGACGCTTCATCGTGATGATACTGCCTGGATCGATTCTGCCGAATTTCTGCCTATCTGTTATTTCTTCGGTTCATCGGCCGCCCCATAGGATTTTGAGGCCTTCTCAATCTCATCTGCTCCTGAAGTTTCTCGTATTCGGCCGCAGTAAGCAAATTTTTAATCTGCTCACGCGTTTGCTGCATACGTTCCTGATGAGCCTGCATCTCTTCCCTGCTGAAGGGTTCACCGCTCATAATCCGCTCTTTTTGATGATCTGCCATCACGGAATGCTGTGTATTCATGATCCGGAGAACCTGCTGTGCTTTCTCGCCTTCAATGCCGGCATTCTCAACCATTTGTTCATGCTGAAGCCGCATCAGTTCAGCACGTTCATCCACTTCCTCAACCAGGGTCTCTTTCAGCCTGGCCTGCTGATCTTCATTCAGTATCTCAAGTAATTCGCTGCGCAGCTCCATTCTGTTTTCCATCATACTGTGCTGCATCTGCATTCGCATTTGAGGCCTGTCCATTCGGTCCATCCGGCCTTGCCGGGCAGCCCGGTTACGGTTATCTCTTCGCTGCTGCATCATTTCACCTCGCTGTTCGAGGCGCAATGCCAAAATCTGCTGCTTCTGGGAATCTGTCAGCTCAAGCTGATCTCCATACTGAAGTATGAATCTTTCGGCTCCTCTCTGTGCCTGTACGGTTCCGATCAATCCGGTTAACAATATCAAACCAATGACTAAACCTGTTCTTTTTAACATCATTCTCACCTTGTCTGTTTGGGGTTGTGGGTTGTTACTATCCATTTAGACGCAGCGAATTGTCAACCGTTTGAAATTTTTTGATAAAGGTTTTATTCAATCCCCTCTGCGCTTCCTGCGCCTCTGCGGTTCATCAGATCATTAGGTAGTACTCCTACTATTTCTCGCGCCATAGGCGTCCCTTCGGGGCAGATTTACGCGGAAGGTGCCGCTGATTTTCGCAGAGTTTTTTTGACACGCAATTTTGAATAGTCCGTCTTGAGAATTACTCTGATACTTTTTTTCCCAAAAAACCCCTCCGT
>JAWVZW010000040.1:0-10333 GCA_033721975.1 Balneolaceae bacterium | reverse complement strand
CCAAAACGCTGACCGCGTTTAGACACCCCCCCTTCAACGGGGGAAAATCCCCAACAAAATTTTTAACTGTCAACAGACTATGACCCACAACTTCCCCGAACTCAAAAACGACCTGTTCCTCCGCGCCCTTAAAGGAGAAGAAGTGGAGCGTCCGCCGGTGTGGATGATGCGTCAGGCCGGGCGATATCTTCCGCAGTATATGGTGCTTCGAAAGAAGTATACCTTCTTTGAGCGTGTGGAAACACCCGAGCTGGCCTGTGAAATTACGATTCAGCCAATAGATGAACTGGAACCGGATGCGGCCATCATCTTTTCAGATATCCTAACCGTGCCACAGGCACTGAATATTGATGTACAGATGGTCACGGGAAAAGGTCCGGTGATGGGCAACCCGATCCGTTCTGAAGACGACGCCTTTGCCATCCTCGCAGAAGATGTGCCGGAAAAACTGCAGCATGTGATGGATGCCATCACGCTTACACGGAAAGAGCTGAACGGCAGGGTACCACTGATTGGCTTTGCCGGGGCTCCGTGGACCCTGTTCTGCTATATGGTACAGGGGGAAGGCTCCAAGAATTTTGACAAAGCGAAGGCGTTTTTGTTTCAGCACCCGGATGCATCCCGGCACGTAATGAAAGAGCTGACCAAAGCCACGATCGATTACCTTAAGGCTCAGGTGGATGCCGGAGCACAGGCGGTACAAGTGTTTGATTCGTGGGCCGGTCTGCTAAGTCCGGATGATTTCAATGAATGGGCACTGCCGTATCTGATGGAGATCACACAGTCAATCAAAGAAGTGCCCGTTATCCTTTTTGCCAAAGGGTCATGGTATGCCCTGGAGAGGCTGAGCCTTAAAAGCGGTGCAGCCGCTCTGGGACTGGACTGGACCATCTCGCCCGAATTTGCACGTGAGAAAACACGAAACGAAATCACCCTGCAGGGCAATTTCGACCCCACACACCTGCTTGCCCCAATCCCGGACGTCAAAAAGCAGACAAAACGGATGATTGACCGTTTTGGCGTTCAGCGCTACGTCGCGAATCTCGGACACGGAATTCTGCCGCATGTACCCGTTGACCATGCCCGTGCGTTTGTGGACAGTGTGAAGGAATATGCTGGAAAGTGAGAAGGCAGAAGGCAAAAGTGAAAAGAATTCGAATTCAAAAATTTGAAGTTAATGCCTGCTTTTTTAAAAGTGAGAGATTAAAGAGTCCCCTCTTGCTTGTCCCGAGCGCTTAGGGGAGAGGGGATTTAGGGGTGTGTTCCATGCATAAACATCAAAATATCTTCGAACCTATAAATCAGATGAAACTCTGACCCAAACCAAAACAAACCCAATGCCCGCAATCAAAGAATCATTCACCCAATATATCCACAACCTGCAGGATGAGATTTGTACTGCACTGGAAGAAATTGACGGAAAAGAGACGTTCCGGGAGGACCTCTGGGAACGGGAAGGCGGGGGCGGCGGACGCACACGTGTTATTGAAAAAGGAGACGTTTTTGAAAAAGGCGGAGTGAATGTCTCTACTGTTCATGGAGAGCTGCCGGATCCAATCAAAAAGCATTTTAATGTAGAGGAGGGCTGGTTTTGGGCAGGGGGTATATCCTTGGTGATTCATCCGGAAAGCCCCATGATACCAACCGTACACGCCAATTTTCGATTATTTGAGCTCTATGAAGATAAGCAGATGACGGAGAAGACCGACGCCTGGTTTGGCGGCGGGGCGGATCTGACCCCCTACTATATCTGGGAAGAGGACGCAGAACATTTTCACAGGGTGTTCAAGGAGGCTTGCGATCCTCATGGGGAGGATCTCTATCCGGAATTCAAGAAACAGTGCGACGAGTACTTCCATAATTCACATAGAGGAGAGGCCAGGGGGATCGGCGGACTCTTTTTTGATTACCTGCGCGCGGATGATCAGCGAAGTCTGGATGATTGGTACGACTTTTCTACGGATGCAGGAAGTTCCTTTCTGGATGCCTATCTGCCGATTGTGAAAAACCGGCTCCCAGAACCTTATAACCCGGCCCAAAAATACTGGCAGGAAATCCGACGCGGGCGCTATGTGGAGTTTAATCTGATACATGACCGGGGAACTCTATTTGGACTAAAAACCAACGGGCGAATCGAATCCATCCTGATGAGCCTGCCGCCGCAGGTGAGATGGGATTATGACATGCACCCCGAACCGGGAACCAGAGAAGCGGAGTTGATCGATGTGCTTAAAAATCCGAGGGAATGGGTTTGAGGAGAGATGTAAGATGTGAGATGTGTGATGGGCGATGAGTGATGTGTGATAATTGACCAGTCTTGATTGAATGTTAAACCGGTGTCATTATTCTTTTTTCCGTTTCAGAAAATCCTCGACCCGCCTGATATGCTCCTCACTCTCCCAGAAACGGCTGAATGGTTCGAGCTCCTCTGTAATCTTTTCCCGATGATTTCGCTTCATATATTCGATAAAGGTTCGATCGTTGAGAGTCAGTTTCCTGATCAATTTTTCAAGCTTTTCTTCATACTCCTCATCATCAAATACATCCTGAATCAATCCGGCGCGATGTGCCTCTTCCGCGCTCAGAATTTTTTGGGAAGCCAGCCAGTAGTCCGCTCTCTTTTTCCCAACGGTTTGACTCAGGCGCGTCAGGCCGCCCCAGCCCGGAGGCAGATAAAATCGACCCTGCACAAAACCGAAACGGGCTGACTCTTTAGCTACGCAGAAATCAAAACTGAGCAGGGTTTCCCAGCCTCCCCCATAGGCCGGTCCGTTTACGGCTGCGAGTGTCCAGCATTCAAGCTGTTCAATCCGTTCCAGAATAGTGAGCATTCGTCCAGACATCTTCCGGGCACCTTCCGCGTCCTGAATTCCGTGAAACTCTTTCAGGTCACCGCCTGCAATAAAGCTGTTTCCGGACCCGGTGAGCACGAACAGCCTGAGTTCCTGATCCTGCTCGGCCATATTAAGTGCTTTTTCAAGCCCCTCCATCACGCCAAAATTGATGGCATTCATTGCCTTTGGACGGTCGATTGTAACCGTGAGTGTATTTCCGGCCTTACTCGTTCTTACAGGCATGATTGGATTGTGGGTTGAAATCAGTTCGATTAAAATCTGGTCAGCTGAGTCTCAGGAATCACCTTTCAGATCAGCTCCGGGAGGAAGAGGAGGTTTAACGGACGACATCAGCCAGTTAAGATAGTCTTCATTTCCTTCCTGCTCGGCAAGATTTATGCCTATCACGCAAGGAACATCATAGCTGTGAAGTTCTTTCACACGCTTGGTTAAAGCTGCCATGTTACTGTAGGTGGTTTTAGCAATCAGAATGCATTCGGAATCTGTTTGAATCTTGCCCTCCCATGGGTAAATGGACTCCATGTTATCCAGAATATTGACGCAGGCGGCCAGTTTATTCTGAACCAGCTCTTTGCCGATTTTTCTTGCTTCCTCACGATCGGATGTTGTGATATAAACCAGGCGAAGATTTCTGAACATAAATGATTGTGCTGAACTGTCGGTGTTATTTTAAATTTACATGATATAAAACTACAAAAATGCTTTGAATCCGCCCTTTACAAATAGAGTGGTTTAAGGTCCGTTGATTGGTTGAATCAGGAGCGAGAAAACCGTATTTTATTAGGCTCTGATTCAAATCATTTGCTTTATCTGAGTCAGGCAAAGACCCTGCGAGAGTGGCGGAATTGGTAGACGCGCTAGATTTAGGATCTAGTATCTTAACCGATGTGGGGGTTCGAGTCCCCCCTCTCGTACTCCATTCTTTGATAAAACTGCACATATTGCATCAAAACGCAATTATAATACCTTAAAACAAAACTGAGAACAAGTGAACATTTCTGTTGAAGAGCTAACGTCTGTAGATAAAGAGATCAAAATCAAGGCCAACAGGGAAGACCTCTCTTCCAAATTTGACAAGGCGTTTAAAAAATACCAAAAACAGATTCAAATGCCGGGTTTCCGGCCGGGCAACGTGCCAATTGGATTGGTTAAAAAACGTTTTGGCCGTGAAATTGAGCTGGAGGAGATTAACAGCTACGTTCAGGAAGTGTATGAAAATGAGATTGTCCCCGAGTATGAGCCCGTCGGAGAAACCCAGATGGTGGATATGAAATGGGAAGACGATCAGCTTGAAGTGACTTTTAAAGTCGGTGCCAAGCCTTCTTTTGAACTTACCGACCTGTCCAAAATAAAAGTGGACAAGATGGTGCACGATGTGAGTGATGAAGAAGTAGAAGAGGAGATCGAACGTACTCTTGAAAAGCAGGGCAGCTGGAAAGAGACAGATGGCAAAATCACGGAAGAGTGCCGCGTCACGGTCGATGCTGTAACACTGGATGAGGACGGCAATCCTATAGAAGGCGAGACCGATGAGGATCAGAAACTGGATCTGCGGCAAGAGGGAGCTAAAGAGTTTCGCGAAAACCTCGTGGGCAAAAAAGCAGGAGATGTAGTGAAAATGGAGCTGGGTGAAGGCGATGATGCTGACCGGTTCGAACTGCATGTGAAAAAGGTGGAAGAGATGCAGAAAGCGGAACTAACTGATGAGTTTGCCAAGGAGCAGTCACAGGGACAAGCTTCCAATGTGGATGAATTTCGCAGTTATGTAAAAAGCAGCATGCAGCAGTATTACGATCAGTCAGCCAATGATATGTTTCGGAATGATGTTGTGGATGCGCTCACCGAAGCACATGATATTGCGATCCCTGACGTGATGGAAGAACAGATCCTGGAATCGTATGTTGAATACGCTAAACAGCAGTCAGGCGGACAGCTGCCGGAAGATTTTGACTTTGAATCCTACAAGGAGCGAATGAAGGATTCTGCCGTTCGTGAAGGAAAATGGGCGTTTATCAGTGAAAAGCTTCAGGAGAAATTTGACGATATCGAAATCAAACCTGAGGATATTGACGAATTTATTGGTGTGGAAGCGGCCCGGTATGGTGCTACGGCAGACCAGCTGAAAAGCTACTACGCTCAGAATCCGTCACAGTTGGAAAATCTGCGAAACAGTATACGTGAAAATAAAGTTTTTGATAAATTAAATGAGGTTGTTACCATCAATGAGCTCCCTAAAGAGGATTTTCGCAAGAAAAGGGAGAAAAAAGAAGACAACCAAGAATAATTACGTTTACTTAGATAAGAAGTAAGCTCAGACAGTAAACCAGCAACAACAGACATGAACGTGAAGCAACCCCTGTTCGAAATACCTGAAATGAAAGATATAGACCGTATTCAGAATAATCTGATCCCCATGGTCGTGGAAACCACAAACAGGGGAGAGCGGGCCTATGATATCTACTCCCGCCTGCTGAAAGACAGGATTGTAATCCTGGGTACACCGGTAAACGACACCGTAGCCAGTACCATCGTCGCACAGCTTCTATTCCTGGAGTCGCAGGATGCTGAAAAGGATATCAACCTATATATCAACAGCCCGGGCGGAGTCGTATCGGCGGGTATGGCGATTTATGACACCATGCAGTACGTAAAATGTGATGTTGCTACCACCTGTGTAGGAATGGCGGCATCCATGGGTGCGGTACTGCTTACTGCTGGAGCTGAGGGAAAACGAAGCGCACTGCCTCATGCCCGGGTGATGATTCACCAGCCTCTGGGAGGGGTTCAGGGTCAAGCGAGTGACATTGAAATTGAAGCCCAGGAAATTTTACGAATCAAGCGTACTCTCAGTGAAGTACTGGCGCATCATACCGGTAAATCGGTTGATAAGATTATCGAAGATTCCGACCGGAACAAGTGGCTTACTGCCGATGAAGCCAAAGACTACGGGCTTGTGGATCGTGTGATGAGACGCGATAAGAAATAAATTAATAAAGAAAGCATTCAGAATAACAGCCGGCCAACCTGTAAACTGAATTTCAGTACAACATGAGTAAGAATAAAGAAAACGAACTTGTTTACTGCTCCTTCTGCGGAAGATCGAGCCAGGAAGTAAGCTCCATGGTTGCCGGACCCGATGTTTATATCTGTAACCACTGTGTGGAGGATGCATCCAGTATCATTCAAAGCGACTTGGCTTCTCTCTCCAGGCGACGGGAAAAGCAGTACAGCCCGATGCTCAAGCCCATCGAGATTAAGGCCCGGCTGGATGATTATGTAATCGGTCAGGATGACGCTAAAAAAGCACTTTCTGTAGCTGTTTACAATCATTACAAGCGTATCTCTACGGGAACGGATATTGATTTTGAGGATACGCGCATTGAAAAAAGCAATATTTGTCTGCTTGGACCAACCGGTTCGGGAAAAACCTTGCTTGCACGCACCCTGGCCAAGATTATTGACGTGCCTTTTACCATCGCGGATGCCACCGTACTGACAGAAGCAGGTTATGTGGGAGAGGATGTAGAGAGTATACTCAGCAATCTGCTGCAGGCTGCAGATTATGATGTTGAGCGGGCACGGCGTGGGATTGTATATATTGATGAAATTGATAAAGTATCCCGCAAGAGTGATAATCCCTCTATAACGCGAGATGTATCGGGTGAAGGTGTGCAACAGGCACTTCTGAAAATTCTGGAAGGCACTACTGCCAATATTCCACCCAAAGGCGGACGCAAACACCCGGAGCAAAGCTTTATTCAGCTCGATACGTCCGACATCCTTTTCGTATGCGGCGGAGCCTTCAGCGGTCTTGAGGAGATCATTGCAAGACGGCTTTCCACTTCAGCTATGGGATTCCATTCAGTGGATCAAAAGAAATTTGATAAAAATGATCCTGAAATCTTTACCCATGTTGAGCCGGAAGATCTTCAGAAATTTGGTCTTATTCCTGAGCTGATCGGCCGTTTACCAATCATTTGCGGTCTTGAAGAGCTCTCAGATGATGCCATGATCGAAATTCTTCTCACACCCAAAAACGCCATCACCAAGCAGTATAAAAAGCTGTTCAAGATGGAAGATGTGGAGCTCGTGTTTGAGGATGATGCCCTTCAGGCCATCGTTGAGAGAGCCAGGGAACGCAAGACAGGGGCGCGGGGCCTGCGGTCCATTCTTGAGGATGCCATGCTGGATGTGATGTTTACAATCCCTTCAATGAAAAATGTGAAGCGGTGTATTGTCACCCGCGAAACAATCGAGAAGAAAGCACCTCCTGTATACGAGAAGCATAAAGCATCTGCCTGATCATTCAGCCCGTACAAGGCAAAAGGTTAGTCCGAAACCACGACGCACTGTCGGTTTGATGACTGCCCGCTTTTTAGGATATTGAATCCGGTTTTCAATCGTTTTTCCCGATATGCATCGACTTCTTCCCTCCAACCGGATTAAAATCATATTGGTAACGCTGCTCATGCTGCTGGCCGGTGCATCGTTTATCTATAACCAGTTTTTGCTGAACAGGATCATGGAGCAGGAGCGAGCCAGTATTGAATTATGGGCTCGCGCCTTTGAGTTTAATAATCTTCCCATTCATCAGCAGAAAAGCCTTACGCTCTTTTCTGTGGCTAATGAACTGCAGAAATATCCTGAGGTTCCGGACAGCCTTTCCCGAATGATTCTGAATGCTGAAGCTGCAGAGAGTCAGAGTGATTTTGTGTTCAGTGAAATCATTCAGCCCGATCTGTTCCAGATTCCGGTAATCCTGGTGGATGAATCCGGATTTATCGTTCATTACCGGAATATTGAGGATGAGGATTTAGACATGAGCAGGGAAGAGTTCATGGAGAAATACCGGGCCAATAGTGAACCCATTCCGCTTACATTTGGGGTGGAGCCGAATATACAGCGGCAATATGCCTATTTCGGAGAAAGTCCGACACTTCAGTATCTGCGCTATTTCCCCTATATCCAGATTGGTATCCTTGCCCTCTTACTGGGTATTGGATATACCACTTACCGAAGCATTACCCGTTCGGAACAGTCGAATCTGTGGGTGGGTATGACCAAGGAAGCAGCACACCAGCTTGGAACACCACTCTCGAGCATGTATGGCTGGCTTCAGCTGCTCAAGGAAAAAAACGAAGAGGATGAGGAGGCGTTGTCCATCGTTTATGAGATAGAAAATGATGTATCAAGGTTGAAAGGGATTGCGGAGCGATTCAACAAAATCGGTTCCCGGCCGGAATTGAAAAAAGTGAATATAGAGCCGATTATCGATGATGTTATCGCCTACATGGAAAAACGGCTTCCGCAGTTTGGTAAGCATATTGAGGTGAAAAAATCCATTGAGACCAATGTAAAATTGCAGTTGAATCCGCAGCTGTTCCAGTGGGCAATCGAAAATCTGATAAAGAATTCAATGGATGCGATGAAAGAAATCAGGGATGGATCCTATGTTTCCATTCGGGTTACCCGGGAAATGGACAAGGTGAGAATCGATATCGAAGACAGCGGATCAGGAATTGATAAAAAGGCGCTGCGTGAAATATTTAAACCCGGTTATAGCACCAAGAAAAGAGGGTGGGGACTAGGTTTGAGCCTGACGCGCCGTATTATTGAGGATTATCACGACGGGAAAGTATTTGTTCTGAATACCGAGGTAGGTAAAGGCACGACGATTCGGGTATTATTACCCTGTGTCACATAAAAAGATTTCCGGGTACAGGCAGCTGCAGCACTGAATTGGTATAAAGGTATAGCCAGTACAAACTGAAATGGCAGATCAGAATTGAAAGGCTTATTCTGTCAATCGTGAGTATAGCCGCGTTTGGATGCGTAATCCATCAGCTCTGCTTTAAGCAGGTTACGGCCCCGGTGCAGACGTGAACGTATGGTGCCAATGGGAACATCAAGCATATTGGCTATCTCTTCGTATGTAAAATCCTCCACATCGCAAAGAAGCACTACGGTTCTGAAGTCCTCGGGAATTTGGTCCAGCGCTTTTGAGATGTCATCGTCGATGAGCTCTCGGAACATCTTGTCTTCCAGGTCGGATGTCTCGGTGCGCTCAGCACGAATGGTCTCGTAAAAGGTCGCCACCTCATCATAATCCACTTGCTGAGGCTTTTTAGACTTCTTCCGATAGTTGTTGATGTAGGAATTTTTCAGAATCCGGAAGAGCCATGCTTTCGCATTTGTACCCTTCTCATAGCTGCTGAAAAATCGATAAGCTTTAACAATAGTGTCCTGAACCAGGTCTTCGGCATCATTAGGATCTGAAGTTAGACGTAGTCCGAAATTATACAGCGCATCAAGATGAGGAATAATTTCCTCATTGAAATCCTGTTGTTTTTGAACTTCCTGTTTGGTGAGTTCAGCCATCCCGTGTATTCAGAACGTTAAAGTGATAATGAGTAAAACCTGCGCAAAATACAGTAATTCCTAATCGTGTTTTTTGCACAATCGTTCGCATCAGAACATATAAGCTACCACTCCGTGTGGTAACATTCCAATTGATAGAATTGATCGCTCTTGTAGTTTAAACTAATCGGACGTTTTGTTTCTTATCCGCTATAACCTCATAATTACGATCAGATCATAAAGAGCGTGTGTCCACGCTGCCATCCCAAAACCTCTCATAACATAAACAACATTTAACCCCAACCCAAATAAAAAGCGAAATAAGAAAGAGCCAAGTTCAAACGGATCACCCATTTGTCCTACGTAATGAACGGCGCTGAACAACAGGGCTGCAAGCACTGCCGCGACCCCGTAAGCAAAAGATTTTGATTGGATAAATCGTTGCAGCACAACGATCAGCAAACTCACCAGGATCACCCTGAAAAAGAGTTCTTCATATAAGCCGGCGCCCAGGGAGAGTGCGATCAGTTGAAGTTTGCCCATACCGGCCAGGGGGGATTGTGCAGAAAGATTAAGAATTAAACCCAGAAATTGACTGATAAACACGCTGATGAGAACCGCATAGAGAAAGGATTCTACAAGCATATACCCAAAATAGCGGCTCTTTACGGACCCAAGTTTTGATCTCTGGCTGTAAAGAATCACTCCGCCGGCTATTGCTGCAACGACAAGAGTTGCAGTCAGGCTATGAAATCCGAAAGATGAGAAAAGTGTTTTTATCCATGCATCGACGGATATCCTGACTATTGAATTCGGATCCGGCTGAGTCAGAATGATCAGAAACTCGTATACCAAAAGTAAAGGAAGCGCCATCAGGTAGCTGTAAAGCAGGCTGCTGGAGTCACGATGGTAAGCAGTCAGGGCATTCAATGGTTTTGCCTTAATCCTTAATTATCCAGATAGATGGCAACGGATTGACCGCTCCCTGCAGCCAGTCCAAGCATTGTATAGGCCTTTAAGGAAAGCTTGAGGCCCTCACCGGAATGCCGGTCGTTGACTCTTACAAAAACGCCTTTTCCGGTGTCCGGGTTTTCGACATAGATCACGCTTCCCAAAGTCAT
>JAWVZW010000039.1:0-10385 GCA_033721975.1 Balneolaceae bacterium | reverse complement strand
TGATAATTCGCCAGCCGATGGGGGCGAAAGCGGATTAGGCAGGCTAAGCCGCCTGATCGCATCAGCCGTCGAAAATGATGAAGATCAGCCCGCTGGCCCTAAACCATTGATTCCGCCTCCCGACAGGCCTAAACTGAGAATACTGAAATACCTCCGGCCACTCCCCTGGATTCTCTGTATTCTGTTTGCTTTTTCTTTCTTCTGGGATTTTCAGGGCTACTCCTTTTCGCTTTTTCAGTGGACCTTCCCGCTCGAAGGGTTTATCAGAATTATCAGCGTTAGCGGATTGATTGGTTACCTGACAAACTGGATCGCCATTACGATGCTCTTCCGGCCTTTAAAGAAACGACCTCTGCTCGGTCAGGGTTTGATACCGGCTCAGAAAGAGCGCATCGCCTATCGTCTTTCTCTTGCCGTGTCTGAGGACCTGATCAATCCGGAAATCATCAAACAGAAGATTGAGTCATCCGATGCTGTGAGAAAATATCGCAGAAAAGCAGCCATGGACCTTCGACGGGTTTTCCGCCAGCCTGAATTCAGGGAGGAAGTAAAGGAATGGGTAGTAGACTATGTAAGCTATTTCCTTGATAACGAATCCGTCAAAAAACAGATCAGTTTTGAAATTGCTGATGAAATTGAACAGCGGCTCGAGAACAAACCCATCGAGCGAACCGCCGTCCGAACATACACGCTTTTAAAAGGGAAAAATCTACATGAGCTCATTGAGTCCACCCTGGAGGAGATCCCTTTTTCCGTAAGGCGGAAAATCGGCTTTGTGGATGAACTTCTCAACGGGCTCCCCGATGTAATCAGTGACAACAGCGATGAACTCGATGATGCCATCACAGCAATCCTTTTCAATCTGGTAAACCGGTTTGATGTTCAGCAGATCGTGGAAGAAAATCTGAGCAGTTACGACGAACTGAAGCTGGAAAAGATGATCATGAACGCGACCAATGAACAGCTTAAAACCATACAGTACCTGGGCGCTCTTCTTGGAACAGTTGGCGGGTTCGTAATCTGGCAGCCGGTGCTCAGCCTTATCGTTCTGGGAAGCGTGGGTGGAAGCATCTATATAGCGGATAAGCTGCTATATCAATAATTATTATTGATAAAATATACTAAATTATTGCATTGCAGTAATTTACATATCTCTGTTTGAGACCCATTCTAACCTAAATCAGACCGCCTAAATAATTTAGGTTACCCTGTATCATCGCTGAAATGCTCTGCTGTGAAACCCTTCTGAAGCTTCCCTCAAATACCCGCCTTAAATGGCTGTTTTATAACAGGATCATTTTATCTTTTGATGATATCTGCAACGAAATTCGGAAGGGCAAAAGCTGCTTTATGAACGTCTGCATTATAATAATTTAGACCAGATATGATATCTGCGTTATTTTCCACTCTTTTGAGCGTTTCCGGGCTGTGTGGATCCGGCCCTTTTGATGCACAGGCCATGCTCCACATCCCCGCCGGGTAGAGGGGTATAAAGGTCAGGTACATGGCAGAAATCGGAAAAAGATCATCCAGTGCATAAAATACTTTTTTCATACTGGGGTGATAGGATTCCACCCAGGGACTTTCGGTCTGCGCGGTCAGAACCCCCTCCTCTCCCAGCGCGTTGTAGCAGTAGGTGTAGAACTCTTTTTCGAACAGTCCTTCCGCCGGTCCAACCGGATCCGAACCGTCAATGATGATCACATCGTATGGCTCCTTGACGTTCTTGACAAATGCGATCCCGTCTTCATACAAAACATTCAGTTTTGGATTCTCAAAATCACCCACACCCGGGAAAAATCGTTTGGATGCATCAACCACCGTCTTGTCGATTTCAACCATGTCTACAGTTTCTACCGAAGGATGCTTCATCACCTCCCGAGCAGTGCCACCGTCTCCCCCGCCAATAATCAGAACCCTCTTTGGATCAGGGTGAGTAAACATGGCAACATGGCTGATCATCTCATGGTAAACGAATTCATCACGCTCGCTCAGCATCACCATCCCATCAATGGTCATCAGATTTCCCCATGTATCCGTTTCATAGACCTCAACCAGCTGATACTCCGACTGTTCTGAGAAGAGCAGCTTCTTCAGGCCAATGGTGAGTCCGGTCTGTTCGTTGTAATATTCGTTGTATTGCAGGGGCATGGGGTCAGGGTTGTCAGTTGTCAGTTGTCAGTTGTCAGTTGTCAGTTGTTAGTAGTTGGTTGTCAGTGGATAGTTGTTCATTTCAATTCTCGCGTCTCACTCTCAATACTCAATACTCATTACTCAAATATTCCTTCAGAGATCGCTTATCGCTCCCGAGACTTCGGGAACAATCTGAGATCTGCTCTCTATTTGTACCAAAGCACTGCTGCAGCAAATACGGAGCCGCAGCGCTTCACTTTATGCTCGATACCAAGTGATTTGATCTCTTTAAGCTTTCGGTTGCGGTATTCAAAGCCATCAACCACCATCTGGCGGACAATCTCTTCGACATTAGTTAAGGGTGCATGGTCTTCAAACTCCATAATGACACCTGGTTCACGGTCATCTGCAGGAATCCCTATGGCAATGGCACAGGAAAGAAGCTGTCCCGGTACACTACCGTCGATTGTTGCATAGGCAAGAGGGATTAATCCCCCCTTAGGCAATGTAATTTCGCTGATATCAATCTGACTTGCTGCCGGCGGCAATATGCTGCTCATTCGCATCAGGTTAGTATCTCCGACACCAGCATTCAAAAGAGCCTGATCAAACGCATTCAGCCTCGTACGCCCCTCAGAAGCGCCCCGGACCAATGCATAGCAGTTTGGTGTTTTTACCATCATCTGTCTAATTCCTCAAATAGTTTTGGTTAAAAAATATACGCTGACCCCATCTGCATCCAGCCGAAATAACCGGACCGGCTTATTATTTCCCGGTTCAAAATATCCGTAAATAAATTACGCTATATCGTGAAAAAAGCATTTGGGTATCCAAGCCGGGATCATCAAAGATTTCTCAATCTGACGACGGCTTGATCAGCGATGAACTTCGATAAAAAATGGGGGATTAATTGGACTGAAATTCCTGAGAGGGCTTAAAAAGAAGCTTCTGGCCTTTAGGTACCTTGAACAGCCCTCTTTTCATTTCCATGCTGGAGATATTTTTGGACTCAAAGAATTCTTTCAGTTTCTCCTGAATGGTCCAGGGTTCAATGGTATCTCCGCATGTAAAGATATCGACCGCAGCATAGTTGTACTCCGGCCAGGTATGTATGGCAACGTGAGATTCTGCGATCACAACGACACCGCTTACCCCGTATGGACTGAATTTGTGAAAGTTATGAGAAATAATTGTGGCATTGGATGCTTCCGTTGCGGTGATAAGCGAGTTTTCAATAAAGGCAACGTCGTTGAGCTTAGCCTGATCGCAATCGTAAAACTCAACCAGAATTTGTTTTCCAAGTGCTTCCATATTGCAGTGTCTTATTATTTGTATTAAAAAAAGCTACGTTCTTGTTAAATGGTGTTTGACAAATTGTTTTTTTTTCCTGTCCATAAGGTCAGTCCGATTTTCGTTTCCGTTTCCACACCGGGATTTTGATATCCAAATAAATTACACATAAAAATTATCATTAATGATAGCCCCTCCAAAAAAAATTTCCGGTAAGAAAGCCCTCGAATATTACCGTCATCTGCTGCTTCCAAGGCTTATCGAGAAAAAAATGCTGCTGCTTCTGCGCCAAAACAAAATCAGCAAGTGGTTTTCCGGAATCGGCCAGGAGGCAATTTCCGTGGGAGCTTCACTGAGCCTGAATAAAGACGATTACATCCTGCCCATGCACCGAAATCTGGGCGTCTTTACCACACGGGGTGTCCCCCTTTATCCTCTCTTTAGTCAACTATTTGGCAAACAGGATAGTTTCACCGGGGGACGCGACCGCTCCTTTCATTTTGGCACAACCGATCATTTCATCTTCGGTATGATCTCACACCTTGCTGCCACCATGCCTGTTGCGGACGGGATATCACTGGCATTCAAACTTCGCGGAGAAGACCGGGTTGCGCTTAGTTTTTGCGGTGACGGTGCAACCAGCGAGGGCGACTTTCACGAGGCACTGAACCTGGCTGGAGTCTGGCAGCTCCCCGTTATCTTTATGATCGAAAACAACGGCTATGGGCTATCAACCCCTACCAGTGAACAGTATGCCTGCGAACATCTTGCTGACCGCGCTGAAGGTTATGGACTGGAAGGCATGCGTATTGATGGGAATGACTTTTTTGAGGTGCAGAAAGCCGTGACACAGGCACGAAAACTTGCCGTAAAGGGAAAGCCGGTTCTGATCGAGGCAAAAACATTTCGCATCCGGGGGCATGAGGAGGCTTCAGGAACCTTTTATGTACCCGATGAAGAGTTTGAAAAATGGGAGCCCAAAGATCCCATCAACCGATACGAAAAGTATCTGATGAGCGAAGAAATTGTAAAGGATGTTAATGAACTCGAGCGGATCCAGGATGAGGTGGAAAAGAGCTTTATGAAAGATCTCAATAGGGCTTTAAGGTCAAAGAACCCCGTATTTGATGCGGATACAGAGATAAACCGCGCCGGTCTGCGTCAGCAGCCAAAACCTGCATCTGCAAAAACATCCTCCGAAAAAGAAAACGAATCCACATCCGAAAAACGAATCATCGATGCCGTGCACCTGGCCCAGAAACAGGCCATGAGTGAGGATGAGACATTTCTGCTTATGGGACAGGATGTTGCGGAATATGGCGGCGTTTTTAAAGCATCCGAGGGCTTTTATAAGGAGTTTGGTAAAGACCGGGTCCGCAACACCCCCATTATTGAATCCGGAGCCATAGGAGCCGCCATCGGACTGGCCGTAGAGGGATTTAAACCCATTGTGGAGATGCAATTTGCCGACTTTATCACCTGTGGTTTTAACCAGATCGTCAACAACCTGGCAAAGTCACGCTATCGCTGGACGCCGGACCTGAATGTAACCATCCGGGCACCGCATGGTGCCGGAGTCGCGGCCGGGCCTTTTCATTCTCAGTCACCGGAAGGCTGGTTTATGCAGCTTCCCGGCATTCGGGTGCTGGTTCCATCCAGTGTAAGAGATGCTCAGGATATGCTCTATACCGCTCTCTATGATCCGAACCCCGTTTTGTTTTTTGAGCATAAAAAACTTTATCGAAGCATTAAGGAAGTGACACCGGACCGCTGCCGCTTTATCGATCTGGAAAAAGCCAATATCATAAGAGCAGGGACCGATTTGACGATCGTAACCTACGGCTATGGGGTGATCTGGGCCCAGGAGATCGCTGAGAAATACATGAAACAGGGTGTTGAGATTGAAATTATCGATCTTCGCTCCCTGGCCCCCATCGACTGGGAAACCATTACCGGATCTGTCCGGAAAACAGGGAAAGTTCTTCTACTGCAGGAGCCTTCAGAGATTCTGGGTCCCATGAGTGAAATTTCAGCCGGTATTACCGAACGTGCGTTTGAATGGTTGGACGCTCCCGTAATGCGCTGTTCATCTCTGAATACGCCTATCCCATTCAGCAAAGAACTTGAAAACGGTTATCTGGCCAGTTACAGGCTTAATGAGACCCTCGATCGCCTGCTGAACTACTGACAATTTTTTCATCTTAACCTCCGGCAAACCACCTTGTTAATCCCGGATAACCGCACTTTCCTCGAGCGTAAAAATACCGTGATTGGCATCAAGCTTTGCCTTCAGTGCCATTGGAATGGTAAAATTATCCTCATCATGGCCGATATCAGCGCCCATAATGGCAGGGATTCCCAGCGGACGAATGTGATGATCGAGCACATTTTTCAGAGTGAATCCTGATGATGACGAGGAAGGTTCAGGGCAGTCGGTACACCTTCCGAAGATGAATCCCTTCAGATTGTCCAGTTTACCCGCCTCCTTCAGATGAGTCATCATTCGATCAATTTTATAAGGCTCTTCACCGATATCTTCCGTAAACAGAATGGCACCGTTTGTATAGGGCTCGTAAAATGTACCCAGAGAGCTGGTAAGAATAGAAAGATTCCCGCCTATGAGCCTTCCTTCAGCAGTGCCTTCCGAAATTGTGGTGACTTCGCTATTGGATCTGTACTCGGTTTTCTCTCCCATCATCAAAACGGACCGAAAGTTCTGAATTGTCAACTCTGTCCACTCTGATGTACCGTTGGGTCCGTGAAAGCTAATCAGGTCAGCAAATCGAAGAAATGCGAGGTGAAGCGTAGTATTGTCGCTGAATCCGCAGTAAACCTTGGGGTTCGATCGGATCATGCTGAAATCGAGGTGTGGCAGTATGCGTGCCGACCCCCAGCCACCCCGTACAGCTATAATCCCCTTAACGTCGGGATCTGCAAAAAAACGGTTCAGGTCGTCGGCTCTCTGTTTGTCGGTACCTGCCAGGTAACCATAACGCTTCTTCACATGCTCCCCAAAAACGACTCTGAAGCCCATAGATTCCAGAACACCCTGCATTCTGTCGAACTCCTGCTCATCATATACAATACCTGCTGGTGCGGTCAGGGCAACGGTATCTCCTGCTTCGAGCGCCCTGGGTTTGATCAGATTCCCGTCCCGTGGTTTCAGACGGCCAATGGTAGAGATTGAAGCAGCCCCGGCGAGTGCAGATTTCAAAAAATCAGCTCTTTTCATGC
Source organism: Balneolaceae bacterium (assembly GCA_033721975.1). GTDB lineage: Bacteria > Bacteroidota > Rhodothermia > Balneolales > Balneolaceae > Rhodohalobacter. The sequence goes on along the minus strand of JAWVZW010000039.1, from coordinate 3,728 downwards.
GGATCTTTTTTGCGCATATAGTTCATGTTCCTTGATATATGAGGCAATTTCATCGGGTACCTTTTCCATGATCCCGGATTTGCCTTCACGTACACCGGTTGAAGATACATCGACAGGTTTATGTTCCACAAAAATGGTTTTTTCCAGCACATCAGGCTGTGCCTTCTCAGCATCTGAGCCGGGCCTCTTAACGGCAATAAGGGAGTAATCGTTAAGAATATCTTTATATCGGTGCCAATCATGAAATGAACTGACTGAATCCTCACCAATACAAAGAAAAAAGCGATGGCCGGGATATTTTGTGGAGAGAACCTGGAGAGTTTGAAGCGTGTAGGATGGTCTGGACAGTTCCTTTTCGATGGTGGAAATCTTAACGCGAGCCATGCCGTCGAATGCAAGCTTCAGCATCTCCAGTCTGTGCTGAAACGAAGCCCGATCGGGAGACTCACTCTTGTGCGGCGGGTCGGGAGTCAGCACAACCCAGACCTCATCGATGAGATGGCTGGATAAAAAGGAATGAACAGCCTCAATATGGCCTGTATGGACCGGGTCGAACGTACCGCCGAATATTCCGACCCTTTTCTTATTCATCTCTATAAATTTTGTTCAGGAAGATGACTGCGTAAGCTCGCTGCTGCCCACACTTTCGAGTCCATTCTGTGCCCTGTCATAAAGCTCTTCCATCCGGCTTCGGAAATCACCCCGCGGAAAAAGCTGCATATAGGTATTGTATGAATCCAGAGCCAGCATGAAACGCTCTTCCTGCCGATTGCGCACACTGTTTTCTGCATATAAAATATAGGAATGCATTTGTTCAACCAGGGAGCGTTCCGCCCATTCCGTTTCCGGATAATCATCAATGACGAGATCGTAATAAACGGCTGCCGCTTGATAGCGTTCTGTACGCTTGTAAAAATTGGCGGCTTCAAACTGTTTGCGGGCCAGCTTTTCCCTTAGTTCCGTAATATACTGTGCCGCTCGCTCATTGTATTCCGAATCGGGATAGCGTGAATTGAATAACCGAAGCCCATCCAGCGCCTGACGCGTATAGGTTTGATCAAGACGGTACCGGGGACTCAGGAAGTAGTAGCACTCCGCTCTTTTAAAATCGACCACTTCGCGGCGAAATGAATTCGGGTAAAACTGGGCATAGCGTTCGTATTCAGAGGCGGCCAGCAGATATCTTCTGTCATTATAATAGCTTTCTGCCAGATAGTATTGTGCATCCTGACCGATATCTGTTCCCCTGCCAATGGAAACCACAGTTTCAAAGGCGCGTGCAGCTTCAGGGTAGTTGCCTTCCCGGTATTGATTCATGGCCTTTTCGAAAGCCACCTCAATGGTATCGCCGGGGCGGATCAGATCATTGCTGCGGCAGGACATAAATACAAAGGAGCACAACAGCAGAAAAGAGATAAGTCTCATAGAGTTAAAAATCACGGTTTTTCAAATACGTTATAAGGTTAGAAAGATCTTGTTTATAGCGCGAATCGTCAAACTTTTCCAAAGCCTCCCATGCGCGTTCATAATAATGTTCAATTTGTGACCGGGCCTCTTCGATCGTTCCGGTGTGATGAAACAATTCGATGACATCCTTAATTTGTTCATCCGTAAGGGGACGCTGCTTCAGATATCCAAGCAGCATGGATTTTTGCTCTTCAGAGCATTTTTCTAACGCATCGAGCATCAAAAATGTTTTCTTGCCCTCCCGGATATCTCCCCCCTGCTGTTTCCCAAACTGAGATGGGTCGGCCACAACATCCAACAGGTCATCCTGAATCTGAAATGCCAGGCCAAGGGATGTTCCTATCTGGCCCAGAAGAGAAATACGGTCTGCCGATGCATTTGCGGAGAATCCGCCCAGTTTCATGGATGTACTGAGCAGGGCCGAGGTCTTCCCTCCTATCATTGCAAGATATTCGTCCCGCGAAACATCACTCCTGCTCTCAAACTCCATATCCAGGGCCTGTCCCTCACAAACGGTATTTACTCCAAGCAAAAGCTCTTCCATCATCTGTTTGTGGTCACAATCGGGATGAATATCCTGAAGTCTTAGCAGAGCCTGAACAAACATGCCGTCGCCTGCCAGGATAGCGGATGCTGTATCCCATCGGAGATGAGCGGTTTCATGACCCCTTCTGCTTTCGGCCTGATCCATAATATCATCATGGAGAAGCGTAAAATTATGGATCAGTTCAACGGAGAGAGCTGCCGGAATGGCTCTTTCGATGTCTGCACCACATATACCGCAGCTCATGAGCGAGAGCACGGGCCGGATCCGCTTGCCGCCAATATCCAGAATATACCGTTGAGGGTCATAAAGACCGGCGGGTTTTTCAGGCAGCGGGAGGGATTGCAGATGACTTTCAATAAGAGCCGTATAGGGCTTTAGAAACTCCAAAGGATCCATTCATTCTTCATTTTCCGGGAAGAATGAATATACAAAAAGCCCTGCTGAATAGAGAACCGTAAATTGGCTCAGATTTTGTTTTCGCGTTCCCCTCTCAGATATCCGCAGTCATCGTTTTATACATATCCTGAAGCTGATGGATGATGCGGTGTTTCTTGATGCGGACATTGGCTTCACTGATCCCAAACTCAGTAGCTACCTGACGTGAGCGTACACCGGGATTATCCATAAAATAGGTTATGAACTCCCTGGACTCGTCATCAAGCTTGTCGATGCACTCACGTAGCGCCTCCATTCTTTCATCATCAACCAGTCGGCTGATCTGATCTGCGGGCTCCACCATACCTTTATTGGTTTCCGGCAGTTCAGTGTATCGCTTGTTTTTTTGACAGTGAGAAAAATATTCATTTCTTGAAGCCTGCATGAGGTAACTCAGGATGGATTTGGGATCCCGAATTTTGTCCTGCAGAATTCTCTCATACACATTCAGGAAAGCCTGCTGCACACATTCTTCAGCGGTTTCGGCATTTGCACCGACCGTAATCTGAAGATACTGTACAAGCTTGGGAAGAACCTCCGCGAGAAGCTCTTTGGATTTGCGGGTTTCCTGAACTTGCAAATAATTGACCAGGATATAATACTCGACTCTGTTATTTTTGACTGAAACACTCATATTTCGACTCCTTATTGGTTTGGCGCCTTCATTTTTTAAAAGGCGTTACCGGATGTACCGTATTAGTTGTTTAACAAATCAGACTCAACGCATGGAACTGCATCCAAATTATTAAATTTTTCTAATATTCAAACTTCGGAGGCAAAATTTTTTCCTGGAAATATTAACAACATGGGTTTTTTATGATATCAATCATTTGTATTTCAATCACTTATGCAAAATATTAGAATGTGAAAAATGAGTGATTATTTATTAGAATCCTTTAATATTTGGAGGCAAATTCTTCAAAAAGTGGACCCATCAGAGCTCCTTTTTGAGAGCATCCTTCTGTCGGATGATGCCAATGAACTACGAATTAATTCAACAGCCATCTCCCTGGACGGTCATCCTCATATATATATATGAGGTGCAGGCAAAGCTTCAGCAGGTCTGGCGCTGGGACTTGAAAGAAGGCTGGGGGATCGGCTGGCGGACGGAATGGTCATCTCCTCACCTAATCCCTTCCACCATCCCAAAGTTACCAGGGTACTGACCGGCTCTCATCCCTATCCCGACCAGCAATCCTTTGAGGTAACAAAACAGCTGCTTAAGTATATCCGGGATATTCCGGCCGACTCCCTTCTCATCAATTTGATTTCGGGAGGT
>JAWVZW010000038.1:0-10646 GCA_033721975.1 Balneolaceae bacterium | reverse complement strand
GTATATCACCAGCCTGTGCCCTGTATGCACTGCGAACTGGCACCCTGCGAGCAGGTTTGCCCGGTTGCTGCAACCACGCACAGTGAAGACGGCATGAATCAAATGACCTATAACCGGTGTATTGGTACCCGGTATTGTGCCAACAACTGCCCGTTCAAGGTTCGCCGTTTCAATTTCTTTAATTATACAAAAGAGTATCTGACCACCGGGGATGATCCGGAGATCATTCAAATGGCCATGAATCCGGAAGTAACGGTCCGCTTCCGTGGTGTGATTGAAAAATGCAGCTACTGTGTGCAGCGAGTAAACCGCGCCAAGATCCAGACCAAGATTGCCACCGGATCCAAAAAACCTGCTGACGGAACCGTTCAGACGGCATGTCAGCAAGCGTGTCCGGCCAATGCCATCAGTTTCGGTGATCTGACCGACCGGCAAAGCGTGGTATCCGTTGACAAACAAAATGACCGAAATTATGTAATGCTTGAAGAGATCAATGTTCGTCCAAGAACATCGTATCTCGCAAAATTACGAAATGCTAATTCAGAACTGGCGTAAGCCAACCAGGATTTTATTTAATCGCAACTGATTGAACATGAGTAAAACGTACGAATACGTTCCGGAACCGGCTTTGGTGAAGGGAAATCACACTTTCAACAGCATTACCGAGCTGATCACGGATATCAATATCCGGCCTACTCCCAAACTTTGGTATGTAGCGTTTGGTGTTGCCAATATGCTGCTTTTCTTGCTTCTTGGATCCATCGGCTACCTGATCTGGGAAGGTACCGGTATCTGGGGCTTGAATTCTCCCGCCGGGTGGGGCTGGGCCATTATTAACTTCGTGTGGTGGGTTGGTATCGGTCACGCCGGCACCCTGATTTCTGCGATTCTGTTCCTGTTCCGTCAAAACTGGAGAACAGCCATCAACCGGTTTGCGGAAGCGATGACCATCTTTGCGGTGATGTGTGCGGGTATTTTCCCGGCCATCCACGTTGGTCGTATCTGGGTGATCTACTGGGTGTTCCCGATTCCCAACCAGATGGCGATGTGGCCAAATTTTAACTCCCCTCTTCTTTGGGACGTATTCGCTGTTTCAACCTATTTCACGGTATCCCTGCTTTTCTGGTATGTAGGTCTTGTTCCCGATCTTGCAACCGTTCGTGACCGAATCAAAAGCAAAGTGGGCAAGGTCCTTTACGGTACGTTTGCTCTTGGCTGGAGAGGCAGTAACCGCCACTGGTGGAATTATGAAAAATCATACATGATTCTGGCCGGTCTGGCTACTCCCCTTGTACTTTCCGTACACACGATTGTATCCTTCGACTTTGCCGTGTCCATCATTCCGGGCTGGCACACCACCATTTTCCCACCTTACTTCGTTGCCGGAGCCGTTTTCTCCGGTTTTGCAATGGTGCTCACCCTCATGATTATCTGTCGTAAAATCTACGGGCTTGAGGAGATCATGACGGATGATCATATAGAGAAGATGAATATCATTATTCTGGTGACCGGTTCCATGGTAGGCTTTGCGTACCTGATGGAGTTTTTCATTGCCTGGTACAGCGGCGTTGAATATGAGAAAGCCATTTTTATTCTGAGAGCAACAGGACCTTATGCCTGGGCATACTGGATTATGATTGCCTGTAATGTTCTCTCACCACAGTTCTTCTGGTCCAAGAAGCTGCGGCGCAATGTTACCTTTACTTTTATCATATCGATTGTGGTGAACATCGGTATGTGGTTTGAGCGATTTGTGATTACCGTGACATCGCTGTCCACCGATTTCCTCCCCTCTTCATGGGGATACTACTCTCCCACATTCTGGGATGTGGTTACCTATATCGGTACGTTCGGCCTCTTCTTTACATTTTTCCTTCTCTTCCTGCGCTTCCTGCCGATGGTCGCTGTAGCAGAGATCAAAGCGGTTATGCCTCAGGCCGACCCGCACAATTATGATGAAGAGACCGGGGAGTTCAAACCGCCCAAAGTGACGGTGCCGGAACCGACAACACAGGAATCAGCATAAGATTATTACGTAATGAGCCAGCAAATGACAAATAACAAACTTTACGGCGTTCTTGCTGAATTCAAAAATCCAAAAGAGCTGATTGATGCAGCCAAACTGGTCAATCAGAACGGGTATCGGCATTTCGATACCTTCAGCCCCTACCCCATTCACGGGATGGACAAGGCGATGAGCCTCAAGAAGTCCAAACTGGGCTGGATTGTGATCAGCCATGGGCTCCTTGGTTTTGCAGGTGCCTTGTCCATGATCTACTGGATGATGGTTGTGGACTATCCGCTTAATATCAGCGGCAAAACTTTGATGAATGTACCGGCCTGGATACCGGTAACCTTTGAACTTACGGTACTTCTTTCAGCATTTGGCGCCGTATTTGGCATGTTTTTCCTGAACGGACTTCCCAGGCTGAATCATCCGCTGTTCAGTTCAGAAAATTTTAAAAAAGTTACCAACGACGGTTTCTTTGTTTGTATCGAGTCTGAAGATCCGCAGTTTGAAACGGAAAAAGTTCAGAAATTACTGAAAGATGCCGGCGCTTCTTCCATTGAAGAGGTTTACGAGGATTAACCGATGCGAGACAACAAACCACTTTAACGTTTTCCATACAGAATTCTTAGAATTATGCATACACCCATATCCCGTATAGTTGCTCTCTCGATGATTGCGATGATGCTGATGTCGTGCAGGGGTCAGACCTCGGAGAAACCTCCCGTGCATCTGAATCAGAATATGGATTTTCAAGATCGATTCAACGCACAGGAAAAGAATTCCTTCTTTGCCGATAACCGCTCCATGAGGCAACCGGTTGAAGGAACAATCCCACGCGGCGGACTTCGCCAGAATACTGAAATCTTTGAAGGGCTGGATGAAAACGGTGATTTTGTGGATGCCATCCCCGTTGAGGTTACACGTGACTTTATAGAACGCGGTCGAAACTCCTATGAGATTTATTGCTCGGTATGTCACGGCGGCACCGGCGACGGACAGGGAATTATCATGACCGGAAACTATGGATATGTTCCTGCACCCACATTCCATTCAGACCGCATCAGGGGATTACCTGATGGTGAAATCTATTCAGCGATTGCGAACGGCGTAAGAAATATGCCTTCATATGCTTCACAGATCAAGGTTGAAGACCGATGGGCTATCGTGACCTATGTACGGGCACTACAACGCAGCCAGTATGTTCCAGAATCGGAGATGGACCAGTTTGATGTTGATCTGGCACAGCTCAGATCTGATTTCACGGCGGAGCAGGAACGACAGGAGGCTCTGGCTGCAGCCCGTGAAGCAGCAGCCGGTGAAGAAGAAGTTACGGCCCAGCGGGGTGAACGCCTCTATGTTCAAAATGCCTGTAATGCATGTCACTCTGTGGATGGATCTGCAGTGGTAGGCCCCTCTTTTGCGGGTCTTTACGGCAAGGAAAGAAATTTTACCGATGGAACATCAACCACTGCGGATGATGCGTATATCACAGAATCGATCGTACAACCTGATGCAAGAATCGTGGAGGGCTATCAAAATGTGATGGCCAACTACAGCTACCTGTCAGAAGGCGAAATTCAGTCCATTATAGAGTTTATCAAAACTCTGTCCGACAATTAACACCGAGCGAATAAAAGACAATCTTCATGGCTTCAAGTAGTCCTACAATAACTGATTCCGTTAAATTTCCGGCTCAAATGGATATTGCCAAAACCTTTTATGGTATTGGCGTAGTTGGCCTTATAGCCAGCGGCATCGGATTTTTCCTGAACAGCAAGCAATTCTTTTACTCGTATCTCACCAGCTTTACTTTTTTCACAAGTATTGCGCTGGCATCCCTGATTCTGGTTATGATTCATCATGTAACCAAATCATCCTGGGGAACGGTTATCCGGAGAATACCGGAATCTTTCCTGGCCAATATCGGTATCTGGTCGATCTTTATGATTCCCATTCTTTTGGGGATGACAAGTCTATACAAATGGACAAGCGCAGAGTATGTAATGGGTGACCCCATCATGGTGGGCAAAATTCCCTTTCTGAATGAGCCTTTCTTTGTGATCCGGCAGTTTATCTATTTCGGTATCTGGGGCTTTCTGGGATACAAGCTTCATAAGATCTCGGTTGAGATGGACCGAACCAATGACTGGGGTTTAACCGTCCTGCTCAGGAAATTTAGCGCTCCCGGTATTCTTATTTTCGCACTGACGGTGGCTTTTGCAAGTTTTGACTGGCTCATGTCGCTTGACGCACACTGGTTCTCAACCATGTTTGGCGTCTATTTCTTTGCCATGAGTTTCCAGGCACTCTTTCCGGTTATCATTCTTATGGTTCTATGGATGCAGAGAAAAGGCATTCTGAAAAATACCATTGGTCAGGCTCACATCTATGATTTGGGTGCATGGCTCTTTGGATTTACGGTTTTCTACGCATACATCGCATTCAGCCAGTTTCTATTGATTTACTATGCCAATATTCCGGAAGAGACGCTTTGGTATTATCACCGGCTGGAGGGCAGCTGGGCATTTGTGACCTACTCCCTGCTGATCGGGCGGTTTATCTTGCCGTTCATCCTGTTGTTGAACCGTGAGCCGAAGCATAATAAAAAGCTACTCACGTTTGTCTCGATTCTGATCATTACCATGCATTTGATCGAACTCCACTGGATTGTTATGCCGGTTATTCACTATCACGGATTTACTGTAAGCTGGCTGGATCTCACAACCTTTGTGGGACTTGGAGGCATTTTCATGGGTCTATTCTTCCATAAATTCAGAAGCCATAACATGGTTCCCGTAAACGATCCGCAGCTGGCAGATTCGCTTAACAAACAATATCACCACTAATTTTCAGCAAGTTTGACATGAGTTCTGAACCAAACAAGTTTACCGCAGAAGAAAAAGCTGCCATTGCGCTAAAAGCTCAGTCCGGTGATCCCGATGTGAAGCAGGAACTTGCAAAGAAACACGGCATTACGGTTGAAGAAATTGACAATTGGATACGCGAAACCGGCTCCACATCCGTTAAAGAAACCGAAGAGGAAACCGTATCTCTGGAGGCCACAGAAGAGTTTGCCAACTCAGTAGCTTACGGTGCCGTACCTGATAATCTCAATTATCCGAGACTTATTTTCTGGTCACTCTTTGGAACGACAATTGTTGTAGTAACGGTTTTGGCGATAATGGCTGTTTATGACTACACCCTTACGGGAGCCGAACAAAACCGTGCTGCAGAAAGCCAATTTTATAATATCAGTGAACTTCAGGAACAAGACCGGGCGATACTCGAGTCTTACGGCGTGGTTGACCTTGAACAGGGTATCTATCGGATTCCCATTGACAGCGCAATGACACTTATTGCTGAAGAAGCTGAATAACCGAAGTATTTATTCTTTTATGAAAAACAAGCTGACACTGCTGTTATCGTGCTCACTGTTTTTCTTATGTAACACTGCATTTGCACAGCTGAATCAGAACAGGCCGCCGATACTCGACGAGATCGGAGTGGACGAAAAACTTGGGGATACTATTCCCCTGGATCTGCGCTTTACCAATAGTAATGGAAATATTGTACGGCTTGGGGATCTAATACAGGACGGGAAGCCATTGCTTCTGAATCCGCTTTACTATGAATGCCCCACCCTTTGCAGTCTGGTACTTGATGGGGTATACACTGCCGTTGAGGATATGGCGTGGACGCCCGGAATTGATTATACCATTATCTCCTTCAGCATTGATCCGGAAGAAGGCCCGGAGATAGCAGCTGAAACCCGCGATACCTATCTGACTCAACTGGACCGGCAGGGCGCGGAAGATGGCTGGCACTTTTTAACGGGCAACGAAGACGAAATTAAGGAACTTACAGAAGCCATTGGCTTTCGGTATAAACAGGATGAGCGCACCGGTGAGTATCTACACATGGCCAGCGTCATGATGATCAGCCCCGATGGTGTTATCACCCGATACCTCTACGGAACAAACTTTAATGAATTTGACTTTCGGAACGGACTGTATGAGGCTGCTGACGGACAGATCGGAAGCCCGGTTGAACAGATTGTTCTGTATTGTTTTACATACGACCCATCCACACAAAGTTATGTGCCATTTGCGAGAAACATAATGAAACTCGGCGGCTTGGCTACCGTGATTATTCTCGGTATATTTCTGACCGTTTTATGGAGACGCGAAAAAGGCGATGACCAAACATCTAAAATTGAATTTGAGCAATGAAGGAATTTATCGAATACATGCTTCCGCCGGCGAAAAGTCCGACGGCTGAAATCACGGATGCATTATTCTATTTTATCAATTTTACCAGTCTGATCTTCCTTGTCAGCATTACGGCAGCCATCATCTACTTTGCCTGGAAGTACAGACGAAAGTCGGATGATGAAATCACTCCCGTTATCTCCCATAACAGTAAACTGGAGATTACATGGTCTGTCATCCCGCTGATCCTTGTGATGATCGTATTCGCCTGGGGCTTTAAGGGATACGTCAATTTAAGGACGGCTCCCTCCGATGCCTATGAAGTTCGCGTGGTCGGTAAAAGCTGGCTTTGGGAATTTCACTATGACAATGGCAACGTAAGCATTAATGAGCTCCATGTTCCCGTAAACCGTCCCGTGAAGCTTATCATGAGTTCTGATGATGTGATCCACTCTTTTTATGTCCCTGATTATCGTGTGAAGCGTGACGTACTGCCAAACCGTTATTCAAGTCTTTGGTTTGAAGCGACTGAAACGGGAGAGTCTGTTGTATTCTGTACGGAATATTGCGGCAGAGCTCACTCAAACATGCTAGCCAGCGTGATTGTGCACGAACAGGAAGATTTTGAAACCTGGCTGGCCAGTTCCAATGCGGCCAACAGTGATATGGATCCTGTTGAGCTCGGTGAACAGCTGACGAACCAGTACGCCTGTGTAACCTGTCACTCTGTTGACGGTTCAGAAATTCTGGGCCCATCCTTCCAGGGTCTGTTCGGATCAGAACGACCCCTCGCCAGCGGTGAAACCGTTACGGCTGATGAAAACTATATTCGCGAAAGTATCCTTGAACCCAATGCCAAGGTGGTTGAAGGTTACGATCCCGTGATGCCTGCATTTGCCGGTTCACTGAATGACAGGCAGATCGACGCAATTATTGAGTATATCAAAACCATAGAATAGCTACATGGCAACTACAGAAGCACCTGCATACAAAAAACTGCAAGTAAAGCGGTTTAAACCGGAAGAAAATCCGGAAAAACACTATCTGAATGAAGAAACCGGGCTATGGGCCTGGCTGACCACGGTAGATCACAAAAAGATCGGCCTGATGTATCTGGCTTCAGTTGCCGTGTTCTTCTTCGTGGGAGGCGTTTTGGCGCTGCTGCTCAGAACAGAGCTTTTAACTCCCGCACAGAACTTCATGGACGCCGATGTTTATAACCAGGTATTTACCCTGCACGGCGCCATCATGATTTTCTTTTTCCTGATTCCATCCGTTCCGGCTGCACTGGGTAACTTTATCCTACCTATTCAGCTTGGCTGCAAGGATGTTGCGTTCCCCAGGCTTAACCTGGCAAGTTTCTATATCTATGTAATCGGGGCCCTCTTTACGCTTTTCGCCATTTTTACAGGAGGTGTGGATACCGGGTGGACATTTTACACGCCCTACAGTGCAAGTACCGGCGGAAATGTGATGGCCATGACCTTCGGTGTTTTCATACTTGGATTCTCGTCTATCCTTACCGGAGTCAACTTTATGACGACCATCCACAAACTCCGGGCACCCGGAATGACGTGGAATAAATTGTCCCTGAATATGTGGGCTCTTTATGCAACCAGTATTATTCAGATCCTAGCGACACCTGTTCTTGCGATAACGCTTTTGCTTCTCACGATGGAGCGTGCATTGGGAATCGGTATTTTTGACCCCAGCCTTGGAGGAGACCCCGTACTTTACCAACACTTCTTCTGGTTTTATTCCCACCCTGCCGTGTACATTATGATTGTTCCCGGTTTTGGTGTGATTTCGGAAGTGATTTCCACCTTCTCCAAAAAGATCATTTTTGGATACTGGGCCATCGCCCTTTCATCCCTTGCCATTGCCTTTATCGGATTCCTGGTTTGGGGTCACCACATGTTTACAGCCGGTCAGTCTTCCCTGGCCGCTATGGTCTTCTCCTTCCTGACATTCCTGGTTGGTATTCCGACGGGTATCAAGATCTTTAACTGGGTGGCGACCATGTACAGGGGCTCCATCGACCTGAAGACGCCTATGGTCTATGCCATCATTTTCTTATTCCTTTTTATGATCGGTGGTTTTACCGGAATTATGCTTGGATCGCTTTCCGTAGACATTCACCTGCACGACACCTACTATGTAGTGGCTCACTTCCACTATGTAATGATGGGTGGTATGGTTATGGCTTTCCTTGCAGGTCTGCACTACTGGTGGCCAAAAATGTTTGGCAAGATGTACAATGAGACGATTGCCAAGATTACTGCCGGTATTATCTTCATCGGCTTCAATATGACCTTCCTTCCCCAATTCGTAATGGGATCACAGGGTATGCCAAGAAGATACTTCAACTACATCGATCAGTTCCAGGGATTCCACGTTACTTCCACCATCGGATCTTACATCATCGGGCTCGGTTTCCTGATCATGTTCTTCTACCTGCTGCATTCGCTTCTGAAAGGACAGCGGGCCTCAGCAAACCCATGGGGAAGCCGTGCAATGGAATGGCAAGTGTCATCACCGCCGCCGCTGCACAATTTTGAGTACACACCAGTTGTGATTAATGGTCCCTATGACTATCACAAACCGATGTCGGAATTTCAGCTCGGTATTGCCGGGTCTCATAACGGTCACCATGCCCATCATGAAACTGCTGATGTTCATGAAGAAGCCGGTGCCACAGAAAAAGCCTAACTAACGCAACACTCAGAAATTAAATAGCGATATGTCAGATCATTCAGCTGCTGCTGACCCAAAAACAGCCCACATTCAGCATCACTTTGTCGACAGCGATCAGCAGTTCGACTCTGCAAAACTGGGCATGTGGATTTTCCTGGTTACAGAAATCCTCTTTTTCGGCGGACTTTTTGCAGCCTACATCGTATACCGGGCATGGTACCCCGACCTCTACCTTCAGGCATCAACCGAACTGAATACGTTTTGGGGTGCTGTGAACACCGCCGTACTGATCGGCAGTTCACTAACCGTAGCGATGGCTATCCGATCGGCTCAGCTGAACCAGATCAAAGGCCTGATCTACAATCTCTACATTACCATCGGGCTGGCCTTTGTGTTTATGGTGATCAAGTTTTTTGAGTACACGCACAAATTTGAAAAAGGCATCTTTCCCGGCGAGTATTATACCTATGAGGGTATTGCACACGAAAAAGCCAATATTTTCTTCAGCATCTACTACATGATGACCGGAGTACACGGTTTGCACGTAACGATCGGGATCGGACTGATGATCTGGCTGGTTGTCAAGGCCAAGAAAGGAGTATTTCACAGCGGATACTATACCCCTGTTGAGATAACGGGCCTTTACTGGCACCTTGTGGATATCATCTGGATTTTCCTGTTCCCACTTCTGTATCTCATTGACTAAACGAAAATCAATTACGACAAAGCAAGAACTCACATGAGCGGACATCATATATCATCAGCTAAATTTCTCTGGACAATCGGCGCCGCACTCTTTGTCCTGACCGTAATCACTGTAGCTGTAACATGGATTCATATTCCCGGCCCCTGGAACGTAGTCGTTGCGATTCTCGTGGCACTGATTAAAGCCACTATTGTCGCCCTCTTTTTTATGAATCTCTATTGGGATGACAAATTTAATTTGCTGCTTCTTTTTCTATCCGTAGCATTTTTTATCCTGATGATCGGGATTACTCTGCTGGATACACTCTTCAGAGACGACCCTGTTCCTGCATTCTAAATACAGGCGGATGAAATCTTTTTTTACAAAGCCGTTTCCATTGGAACCGGCTTTTTTTATGCAAAAACGTATTCTAGCGTTACATTGAATGCACATTGAAGAAATATGTGTTTACTGAATCTTCAGCTGAAATAAATTTTTCCCATATCCTATGAAACCTCTCATACTTGGTCATCTTGAGCTCTACCCTATTGAATCCGGACGGTTTTTACTGGATGGCGGTGCAATGTTTGGCGTGGTTCCTAAAACACTTTGGAGCCGTCAGATTCCCGCTGATGACAAAAACCGTATTCCCATGGCAATGCGTTGTTTGCTCGTCAAATCCATCAATACCGGCAGAATCTATCTGGTTGATAACGGGTCAGGAAACAAATTTGATGAGAAGATGACTGATATCTATGGCCTTGACTATGAACACAGTGACCTCATTTCATCTTTGGAAAAAGCAGGTGTGAACCCGGAAGATATTACGGACATGGTGTTCTCGCATCTTCACTTTGATCACTGCGGGGGAACCACAGATTATGATGAATCCGGAGAGCTGAAAGAAGTTTTTCCCAATGCTGCCTACCATGTCAATAGAAGGCACTGGGAAACGGCAAATCATCCGAATGCACGGGAGAAAGCCAGTTTTTTTGCTGATAATATTGATCCCATATCAAACAGCGGGCGTCTTCAACTCGTGGATGAT
>JAWVZW010000037.1:0-10718 GCA_033721975.1 Balneolaceae bacterium | reverse complement strand
CATCATCCGGGATAAGGACGCCGACAACAGCAAGAATTATATCGAGCTGAATGCGGATATTGTTAACAAAGCCGGTCGTACGGGCGGTACGTTCCTTCATACTTCCCGAACCAACCCCAGCAGGGTAAGGAAAGAAAATGTCCCTGAGCATCTCAGGGATTCTTATACGGAGGACGTGAATGATCTCACGCCGGACGTTCTTAAAAATCTGGAGTTTCTCGGCATAGATACCCTCATCCCTATAGGCGGTGATGACACCCTGAGTTATGCGGTACGCCTTCATGAAGAGGGAGCCAATGTGGTCGCGATTCCAAAAACCATGGACAATGATGTACCGGGTACCGATTACTGCATCGGGTTCAGCACCTGCGTTACCCGTACCATTCACCTTGCCAATATTCTCCGTACCCCTGCCGGATCCCATGAACGGTTTCTGGTTATGGAGGTTTTTGGCCGATATGCAGGATTTACAGCCATGCTACCAACCATGGCCGGTGCTGCGCACCGCTGCGTCATCCCGGAATATAAGTTCGATATGGAGCACCTGACAGAGATACTCACGGAAGACAGAAACAACAATCCCAGCAAGTACTCCATGGTCCTGGTGTCGGAAGGCGCCATGTTTGAAGGGGGTGAAATGATCTATGAAAACAGCAAGACCGATGCATATGGTCATAAGAAGCTGGGCGGTATCGGAGACCTGGTATCAGAAGAGCTTCAGCGACTGTCACCCAAATTCAATAATGGCCAGGAGATTCATATCGTAAATCAGAAGCTGGGCTATATGGTACGCGGTGGAGACCCCGACGCCATTGACTCCATTGTACCGATGGCATTTGGAAACCTGGCGCTGGATCTGATTCTTGACGGCGTTTATGGTCGCCTCGTGGTACTGAGCAACGGGCGCTACAGCAATATCCCGATTGAGATCGTAACCAGCCGCAACAAAGTGGTGAACGTAGAAAAACACTACAATACGGAACGGCTGAGGCCCTTTTATAACAGCTTCGAGAACCAGCCGCTTTTCATCATGGCCAGCGAGATGGCGAAAAATTGATTTATCCTATAGATACAAAGAACAAAACATAGTAAATCTGATGTAAGTTTTTAGTTGTTAGTTGTCATTTGCTGCCTTGGCTAAACTCTCCGAATTACCCGGGACATGCGGGACATGCTTTTGCCTTTTGCCTTTTGCCTTTTGCCTTTTGCCTTTTGCCTTTTGCCTTTTGCCTTTTGCCTTTAAGGCAGATTGGTAAAGAAAAGCCAAGCCATGACAAGTGCGGTAACCACCTTGATCACGGTTCCTACAAAAAAGCCCAGAAATGAGCCCATTGCTGATTGCATGGCCCTGTTGGAGGGCTTCCCGGAAATCAGTTCACCCAGGAAAGCGCCCACCATAGGTCCCAAAATGATTCCAAAAGGCGGGAAAACAAAAAGTCCGACCACCGCTCCGATCAGGCAGCCTATGATGCCCTCTTTAGACCCGCCAAATCGACTCGCCCCTGCAGCGGGCAGGATATTTTCCAGGCTCATTACAACTACCACCACAAGGCCCCAGTACACAAAAAACATCAGTCCAAAGGGCGGTGCGGATGTAAACTGAAGGAGGATCAGCGCTGCATAACTGAATGGAAGGCCCGGTACTACCGGCAGAAAGGCGCCGACAATACCTGCTATGATCAGTATCACTCCAAGCAGAATCAGAATAATGTCCATAGGATGCGGGTATCAGTGTGCATTTTTGGCAATTACGGCTTCCAAAACCGCATTATTTGTCATTCATACGGGAATGGATCGAAAAGGTTATTCAAATCCTTTCCTATTCTTTCATAGGCAGATCAACACCCCTCTCCCGGGCAACCTGCTCAGCCAGTTCATAACCTGCATCTGCGTGCCTCATCACTCCGGTGCCCGGATCGTTGGTGAGTACTCTTTCCAGGCGCCGATCAGCCATCTTCGATCCGTCAGCCACACATACCATGCCGGCGTGAATGCTGTACCCGATTCCCACACCGCCTCCATGGTGGAGGCTTACCCAGCTGGCTCCGCTTGCCGTATTGAGCATGGCATTCAGCAGCGGCCAGTCGGCAATGGCATCCGATCCATCCTTCATTGCTTCGGTTTCCCGGTTGGGTGATGCAACGGAACCGGTATCCAAATGATCCCTTCCGATAACAATGGGTGCTTTTACCTTGCCTTTTTTTACAAGCCAGTTGAATTTCAGACCCATTTCGGCGCGTTCACCATATTCAAGCCAGCATATACGCGCCGGCAGCCCCTGAAATTTTATTTTTTCCTGAGCCTGATGGATCCATCGTTTGAGTGCCTCTTTTTCAGGGAATGTCTCCAGGATAGCCTTATCCGTTTCTGCAATATCCGCCGGATCACCCGAAAGTGCGGCCCAGCGGAATGGTCCTGACCCTTTGCAGAAAAGAGGACGAATATAGGCCGGTACAAAACCGGGGAAGTCGAACGCCTCTCTCATCCCACGATGATCGGCCACCTGTCCACGCAAATTGTTGCCATAGTCAAAAGTTACGGCGCCCTTTTTCTGCATGTCGAGCATGGTTTGTACATGTATTACCATCGAATCGAGTACATCACCTTCATACCCTTCAGGATCCGACTCTCTTTTTTCTTCGGCTTCTTCAAGCGTATAACCTGCCGGTATATAACCCACCCGCAAGTCATGGGCCGAGGTCTGATCGGTAAGCACATCAGGAATCACATTTCTCTGCAAGAGCTCAGGCAGTACCTCAGCCACATTTCCCAGCAATCCGACCGAAAGTGCTTCTCCCTTCTCTTTTGCATTCAGTACCTGCTCCAGGGCCTCATCCAGATTTTTGCATTTTACATCGCAGTAACCGGTCTTGATGCGCATGTCGATTCTGGATTCATCGACTTCAATCCCCAGAAATGAAGCCCCGTTCATCGTGGCGGCAAGCGGCTGAGCACCCCCCATCCCGCCAAGGCCGGCGGATACAACCAGTTTCCCTTTTAATGAACCGTCAAAATGTTGCCGTGCACATTCAGCGAATGTTTCGTAGGTACCCTGAACAATTCCCTGTGAACCGATGTAAATCCATGACCCAGCCGTCATCTGTCCATACATGGTCAGCCCCATTTTGTCCAGTTTCCTGAACTCGTCCCAGGTTGCCCACCGCGGTACCAGATGTGAGTTTGCGATGAGTACCCGCGGTGCCTCCTCATGTGTTCTGAAAACACCCACCGGCTTACCGCTCTGTATCAGAAGCGTTTCGTCATTTTCGAGACGTTTCAGCGTTTTCGTAATCTTCTGATAACATTCATGGTTGCGGGCCGCTTTTCCGCCCCCACCATATACAATCAGCTCCTCAGGCTTCTCTGCGACATCCGGATCCAGATTGTTCATAAGCATCCTTAGTGCAGCCTCCTGATGCCATCCTTTGCAGTGCAGTTCCGATCCGGTATAAGCGTGAATATCTTTCATGGTCTTGATCCTGTCATTTATCCCGTTTATTGCTCCTCTGAAATTAGAAATTCCAAATTTGGAATGAGTCCTCTGTGACTTAATTTTATACAAATCCATCAAAGGAGCGCTCTAGATTCAGCGGTTATAAAATCCGCACAACCCATTGCCGTACAGTCAAGATACGGCCAGAGAGATACTACAAGATGTCAAAATTACCAAGTTCAGACAAAGCAATTGCAGGCATTTTTGCATTCTGCATTCTTCTTCTATTTTCTGCAGAATCTGCAGCTCAGATACAATACGCAAATACTGAATACAGCCGATTCAGCTTATCATTCCAGGGCGGCGTTACACTGGGATATCCCGATGATGTAAACCAGTTTTTTGGCAGCAATTACAACACCTTTACACAACCCACATACAATCTGGGCGGTGAGCTGCACTACTCTATTTCACCGTTCTGGTCTACGGCCTTAGGTTACCGGTACAATTCCGTTAACGGTGTCGGGGATGACGGATTTGAAACCCGCATTCATTCAGTAGTTTTTAAGAATCTACTGAACCTGAACAGGATCTTTCGCCGAAACATAGCTTCGGAGTGGATTAATCCTTATCTGATTTTAGGTCTGGAGCACGATTTTTTCCGCTATGAGCTGGATAACGTCCAGAATACTGGAAATGAATCTGCCATACTTGGAGGATTCGGATTATCTGCCCGTATCAACAATCGGGTCGAATTGTTCTCTCAGTATGAAGTGAAATTTTCAAACAACAAGCTCGACAACATGAACCAGGGATACCCCTTCGACCAGGTGGGAATGGTAACCGGCGGTATCCGGATTCGACTGGGAAATAAGAGAGCAAAGCCGCTTCGACTGGCTCCGCCCGTAAAATTCCTGACAGATGCGGAGTATGAAGATTTTCTGACGAGAAGCGATCAGTTTTTTGCAGCCAATGAAGAAATTAAATCACAGCGCAGAAAACTGGATGAACTGGAAGCAACGTTTGCAGAAAATGACCGGTACTACAATCAGCGAATAGATGAGCAGATGGCATTCTCCCTGATTCTTGAAGAACGAATTAACGGTCTGGACGAACGAGTGACCCGTCTGGAAAACAGGGTAGATAACGCTAATATAATCGTGGAACGGGAGGAGGAATCACTTCGCAGAGAGGTGCCTGCAGGACATTATGTACAGATTTTTGCTTCCCGGCAGTTTGAATCGGCCGTTCAGGTGCGTGATCAATTTCACGACCTGATTGCGAGTGAAGTGGACACTCCCGGCGAAAAAGTATTCGTGATTCAGCGCGGAAACTACTACGAAGTTCTGATCGGTACCTTTTACCGCTTTGAAGATGCTTCCAACGTGCATGCAATTGCACTCACGCAATTCGATGATGCTTTTGTTATCAGCTTCCCGAGGCCTCTTCACCTGGAAGATGCCTATCAGGGAACTGAAATCGTATGGGATACTCAAAGTATCTCCTCACTAAAGCGGTAGAACGTAAGCTTTGAAACCCGAACCGGCGGCTTTTCAGGCTGCCGGTAATAACAATATCATCTCTCCTGAAACGGTCATAAAACCGGGTTTCGAATTAGGGTATTCGTATACCCATATTCAATTGCGCCGCGCTGCTTTATTCAATATTTATTTCTCAGTATTTGTCATTTAAGACCAAAAAGAGTTCATTAGAGTTGAAATCTTAATCGGGATTCACTCTGTACATGGGATAACCGGGTTCATCAGCTTTCCGAACTCGGCTCAAGTCTTTGATTTTTGGTGATGACTCTCTTGCCTTTGTACAATCCATAGGTCCGGCTCATAGGCTTCTTGTAAAGTACTCAGACTATCTCACTCTAACATAAATCGGGTTCTACTATGAAATACCAACGGTGCGCTTTTTCCATCCTAATCTATCTGATACTCCAACTATCTGCTTCAACCCTGATTGCTCAAAACAGTCACCCGTTGAATCCCCTTACATGGCAGGAGTACTGGACAGTACTGGAAACCCTTCAGGAAACAGGCAATTTGAATGCAGACACACGTTTTTCCCACATAAACCTGGAGACACCTGACAAAGAGTACGTTTGGAACTGGGATGAATCCTCTGAAATGCAGCGGTTGGCATATGCGATTGTCCACCAGGGTCCCGAGACCTACAAAGCGGTCGTGGATTTGCAGAATCGCACCCTGGAATCATGGGAACAACTCGAAGATATTCAGCCAACCTGGCTGGGAGAAGAGTTCAGTAAATTATCCGCCGTAGCTAAAGAGCATCCGGACTTTATTGAGGCAATGAGTAAACGCGGCTACGATGATCTAACTCTGATAGACATCTATTTTGGGCCTCCCGGTTATTTTGGCACCGACGAAGAAGAAGGTCGACGAATTGCTCATGGCCACGCAAGTGACCCCTCCGGATATCGCAATACATGGGGACGACACATTGAAGGAGTTACCGTAGTTGCGGACATGAATACGATGGAAATTCTACGGGTGGTTGATGAAGGTGTTGTACCTGTCTCTGAAACTAACATCGATTTCAATAAAGCTTCCATTCCTGATGTTAGAGAGGTACCCGGACCCATGCTTGTGATACAGCCGGATGGAGCGGGTTTTGAAATAGACGGATATGAGATTGAGTGGCAAAAATGGAAATTCCATGTACGGCCGGACCACCGTGTAGGGATGGTTATTTCGACTGTAACCTACGGCGAGGACGAGGAGAATCGGAAAATCATGTATGAAGGGTTTCTGTCGGAAATATTTGTCCCATACATGGACCCCGCCTTTGGATGGTATCCCAGAAACTTTATCGATTTGGGAGAATACACTGCCGGAGGCTTTACGAAGCCTCTTCAGCGCGGACTGGATGCGCCGGATTATGCCCATTATATGGACGGTCTTTTTATGCACGACAACGGCCGGCCTAAACATGTATCGAATCTGATCGCCATATTTGAAAGAGAATCAGGCGACCCATCCTGGCGTCATGGCAGTGATGCTTTGGGACCTGAAAGCCGGGTAAAGCGCGATCTTGTCGTTCGGGCTGCGGCTGTAGTTGGAAATTATGACTATATCATGGACTGGGTATTTCAGCAGGATGGTTCCATCGTGGTGCGGGCCGGGGCCACCGGTATTGCAGAGGCCAAATCCACAATCCAGCGTGACGCAATGGAAGCGGCCGAATCGGATAAACCGGATGACGCCTACGGACGCTTTGTTGATCCTCACATTGTAGCTGTAAATCATGACCATTACTTCAGCTACCGGCTGGATATGGACATCGACGGGTCAAATAACAGCCTGCAGATCGACCGGCTGACTACCAAAATGCTTCCTGAAGACCACCCCAGAAGAAGTGTATGGGTTGCTGAATCCAGCATAGCCAAAACGGAGTCGACTGCTCAGCTCAAAAAGAATCTTCAAAATCCCGCCATGTGGAGGGTAATCAGCAGTTCAAGAAAAAATCACGTTGGATACCCCACCAGTTATCAACTCAGGCCTGGCGTAAACGCATTGACGAAACTGAGTGCTGACGATTATCCCCGCAGAAGAGCCGGATTTATCAATAACCATCTTTGGGTAACCCCCCATAATCCTGATGAGCTGTTTGCTGCCGGTGATTTCCCAACGCTCAGCAAGCCGGGTCAGGGTCTGCCAAACTGGACCCGGGGGAACCGGTCTATTGAAGATACGGATATCGTGCTATGGTACACGATGGGGATGCATCACATGGTACGCGCTGAAGACTGGCCGGTGATGCCGGTTTTATGGCATTCATTTGAGCTGAGACCTTTCGATTTCTTCGACAGAAACCCTGCACTGGATCTTCCAAGACGGTAAGATTAACCACTCCTTTACTTAAAAACCTAATCGGCCAAAGACATGAAACGACGTGAATTCATTAAAAACTCGACTATCTGTGCATTCGCAGTAAGCTCATTGGGATTTATTCGATTTGACGGGAAACAGTACATCGGCGATTGCGCCACCACCTCCGATATTTTGGGTCCCTTTTACAGGCCCGACAGCCCGGTCCGAAACAACCTGGTTATAGCCGGCGAGGGCGGTAAAGTTGTGGAACTATCTGGGACCGTCAGGCATCAGGACTGTATCACACCCTACAGCAATGCGAAGGTCGAACTCTGGCATTGTGATAACAAGGGTGTCTATGACAATTCATCTGATGCATTCAGATACCGGGGAACAACCTATACGAATGAAAACGGCGAATATACATTCACCACCGTTTTGCCTGTCCCCTACGACGTGGGCAACGGCTCCATTCGTCCTGCTCACTTCCATATGATGATAACAACGGAGGATTATCAGCCACTCGTTACTCAACTGTATTTTACCGGTGATGAATACATTGAATCGGACTCATCAGCTGCTAACGCCACCGGCAGGGTTCTTGACATTGAAGAACTTGCGGACGGTACAGCACGAGTACATTTTCCGGTGAATATGGCAAAAACCTTATCCGCGGAACCCTCCTCAATTGATAAACTGGTTGGGGAGTATATTCACGAAGAGAATCCCTCCGTTTCCAGGGTGTTTTTCAGTAGCGGGAACAAGCTCTGGATGAAAAACGAAGTATTCGGAATCCGATTTGAATATATCGGCAGCAACACTTTTGAATACCCGGGAATGCCGGAGGGTCAAGCCATGAAGCTCTATTTTGAGCTGCTTCCATCCGGTTCTGTAAGAATGACCACGAGCTACACTGACTCTGCTTCAAATGAACAACAGCAGGTTTTTATTAAAAGCACCTAACTGAATGCTATCCTTGAACACTCTATGAAAACAGCCCGACTTGATTACAGTAAATCCGGAATTTGGGTAGGCGGCCTTTTACTGGTCTCTTTTATAGCTTTTTGGCCTACGTATTATTCAGTTTTTTCGGGAAGCGGCTTCTACGTTCATTTTCACGCCTTTACAGCAATCACTTGGTTTGTGTTGTTGATTGTTCAGCCAATCCTTATCAAAAATAAAAAACTGAGTCTTCACCGATTTATCGGAAAACTCTCCTACCCCGTTGCCGGGCTGATTGTCTTAAGTATATTGCTGCTTGCGCACAATAAGATCAGCAACTCTCCAGATTCCTTTTATGATATCCGGACCTATATTCTATATCTCCAGATATCACTGGCCTTTGTCTTTGCTGTGACGTATGGGCTTGCCATTTATCACCGTAAATCCAAATCCATTCATTCACGGCTTATGGTAGCCACTTCATTAACCTTTATTGATCCGGTACTGGCCAGGCTGATCAATTCATATTTGCCAGATATTGGCGTTAGCGGGCAATGGATCACCTTCGGTATCATCAATATGATACTGATCAGTTTATCAATCATCGACCGCAATCATCGAAAGGCGAGGTGGGTCTATCCCGGTCTGCTCATGCTTTATCTGCTCATTGAAATCCCTATCTATTTTGACCTGACCGGACTGCCCTGGTGGCAATCGTTTGCGGCGTGGTTTGCGACCATATGACACCATCTATTCATAAAAACTACATAAACCGCATACGTATCTTATAACCGTAATAAGTCATTCCAAGAAATTCACTTCACTCCGGATCGTGAAGTTCCTTCTCTGCCCAATTTTGTCCTTGGGCGTATTTTTTAATTCAGTTAAATGCAGATATTCCCAGTTTCAATGAAATAAACGTACAAGTATGCCTACGCCTTTTTCATAAAATAGTAGACAATTGCGGTGACAATACTGAAAAAGAGTGCAGCTACTGTCCAGACAGCTTTTTCACCTGTACCCATTCCGGGTTGTTTTGTCCATACTTCCACAATAACGTAGATAGCACATATAAGGGCGATTAAACCGGCAACAAATTCCATATGCAGTTCAATTTGTTTGTTAGTATTTATTCATGCAAATCTAGCAATTAGCATAAATATTGCAAATTGCTCATTCAACCATCATCCGTTTAAGCGTTCTCTATGGAATTTGTGGCAAAAGTATTTTCTACCCATATTCAAATCTTACACTGCTGTCTTCATCTTCCTCATTAATCTGCATATCCATACATGTATAAAATTTCAGATCAGTTAAAAGCCCCATCTACCTTGGCTTTATTGTGGGCATTGTGCCTTTTTTTTTCAGCATGTACCAATCAATCAGAAGAGAAAAAACCGCCAAACATTCTGCTGATTGTCGCCGATGATTTCGGATACACCGACCTGAGTGCTTTTGGGGGCGATATCGATACCCCAAATCTGGATGCACTGATTGAAAACGGAGTCACTTTCAGCGGTTTTCACACAGCTCCATTTTGTGCAGTTACCCGGGCGATGCTGCTATCCGGAAACGACAATCATATTGCCGGCATGGGCAGCCAGGATTTGAGGACCGGTGTATTCGGCTATGAGGGACATCTTACTGACCGCATCGTACCCGTGCCGCAGCTTTTGAAAGAGGCCGGCTACTCCACAGGCATGGCCGGCAAATGGCACCTGGGCAAGCGACCGGAAGATAATCCGGACAGCAAAGGGTTCGACCATTCCTATACCATTCTGGACGGCGGCGGCAATCACTACAGCGACCGGGGAATTTTCCCGGATGTCCCCGTCTCCGAATATACCGATAACGGTGAACCTGCAGGCTGGCCTGAAGGTGCCTATTCCACCGATTTCTATACCGACAAACTGATCGAGTACATTGGGGAAGCATCAGAAAATGATCAGCCTTTTTTCAGTTTTGCGGCCTACACCACTCCGCACTGGCCTCTGCAGGTAGATCCGGAGTACTGGAAAAAGTATGAGGGCCAGTATGACGAAGGCTATGAGGCACTGCGTCTGAAGCGATTCAACCGGATGAAAGAACTTGGGTTTTTGCCTGAAGATGAAGAATTACCTGAACTGCATCCTCGCGTGGAACCCTGGGACAGCCTCACTCCGGAAGAGCAGCGAGCCGAAGCCCGGAAAATGGAGCTTTATGCCGGCATGGTCGACAACATGGACTATAACATCGGCAGGCTGGTCAGCTATCTGAAAGAGATCGGTGAGTACGACAATACCCTAATTGTCTTTTTGTCGGACAACGGAGCCGCAGCTGAAGATTTTTATCATCACCCCTATTTTGGACCTTTTCTGCAGGAACACTACACTGAAGAGTATTCGGTAATGGGAATGGAAGAGTCGTTCATCTCCTATGGACCCCAGTGGGCGGAAGCCGGTGCATCCCCGTTAAAATATTTTAAAGGATATACAACCCCGGGCGGTATAAATACCCCTCTTGTG
>JAWVZW010000036.1:0-10763 GCA_033721975.1 Balneolaceae bacterium | reverse complement strand
GTATTGCGCCTTTGGAAAGGGTCCTGGTTGAGCGATTTCAGCATGGTAATGGAATCCAGGAACACGCGCACAGGACGGTGTTGTTCGATTGCCTCGACAATGGAATCCATGATTGGAAGCAGTTCAACCTCAGAGGGGGAGAACACGCTGTAGGAGTTGGCTTCCTGATCGATCTGTTCTCCGGGAGTAAGGTCCAGAAAATGAGCGTCGCTCAAGTCTATTCCTAGCTGGGCAGCATTGCCGATGATATTTTTTTTGGGTTCCCCAAACGTAATATACAGTACTTCTTCTCCGTCGGTGAGGCCTTGCTGCAGAAAATGGTAACCAAAGGTTGACTTGCCGGTTCCGGGACCACCTTGGATAAGGTATGATTTATGGGGGATCAAGCCGCCTGATAAAATGTTATCTAAACCGGCAACTCCTGTTGGAATCTTGGTGAATTGTCTCATGGGTTGTAATAGCCTTGTGCTACAGGATGTAAAAAAAGATCGCCTGAAATATTTGTTCGATTGCTATCTCTATCTGAAATCCTTGAGTTATCGTCTCTTTTTTAGATTACTAATTTTAAGATTGGAAAAAGTAATCTGCATCACGTATAAAACCTGTTTTTATAAATAGGTTTAAACACCTAGACATGCCGGTAAAGGCCTAAGATTATTACGCATCGCAATCCAGAACATATTCTGTAGGCTTATGCTATAGTTTCTGGAGCGGGACTGTCTGAAGTCTCGGGGCAGGCTTCTCGTCCCTTTGATCAGGTAGGAAGAAACTGGCAGTCTCATGACTCAAGACTCACTTCTCAAGGAAAAAAATGTACCCGGGGCGGAACTCCCCGAAGTCTCGGGGCAGGCTTCTCGTCCCTTGATGTTTTAAAATAATATGAGCCGTCTCAATACTCACGACTCACTACTCAAGACTAAAAATGTACCCGGGAAGGGACTCGAACCCTTACGACATCGCTGCCATCGGATTTTGAATCCGACGCGTCTACCAATTCCGCCACCCGGGCAGGTGGAAATAGGACTGCAAATATACGGAGCAGGCTGTTTAATAAAAACGGGAAAAGGGGAAATGTCAGGCGTTAGACGTCAGACGTCAAATGTGAGACGGGAGGTGGATATGCGATTGGCGGAATGCGATATCAGATCTCAGAAGTATCTTGTTTTTGAGTATTGAGTATTGAGTATTGAGTATTGAGTATTGAGTATTGAGTAGGAGAATTATACCCTGCCTTTGCTGACCGCTGACCGCTGGTTCTGATCTTAGAAGTATTTACCATTATGCCCTTAGTCGCCAGTCGCCAGTCGCCAGTCGCCAGTCGCCAGTCGCCAGTCACCCGCCTTATTTCCCAAATGACAACACAGCGACCGGATCGGTTTTGGCCGCTATTCGGGCAGGCAGCCAGGAGGCAAGCGTACAGAGGAGGATGGTTACAGCGCTGACGATCAGAAAATCGAGAAGGTGAGGCTCAACCGGGACCGTGCTCATGTAGTAATTTTCTTCTGACAGGGGGATGATCTGGTAACTGATCTGCAGCCAGTAGAATAAAAGTGCAATACCCGTTCCGAGAAGCAATCCCGACAGGGCAACGTAGAGTCCTTCAAGAAGAAATACCTGCCGGATTGAGCGGCTTCGAGCTCCAATCGTTTTCAGGATTCCGATATCCTTGACACGCTCCAGTACCATCATCAAAACCGTGCCTATCAGGTTGAATGCGGCTACAACTATCATCACTGCAATCACAAAAGGAATGGTTTCCTCCTGTAGGTCCACCCAGGCAAAAATGTTGCGGTAACGCTGATAAACGCTTTCCGTGACAAACGGAAAGCGCGTTTCATCCCGGACGGAAGCGTAAATTTCCTGAATGGCTTCTGTATTTGCCGCATTGATATCGATCATGCTGGCTTCCAGTGTTCCCAATCCAAGTAGCTGACGCACCGGCCGAATGTGAGTCAATGCAAAATTGTCATCAAATCGTGCAATACCGGTTTGATAGATACCGGTAAGACGAAACTGCCGGATGTCCGGCGTATTGAGGGGGGAGGGGAGGCCGTCAAGAGCATAGACGGTTATACGGTCTCCTATGACTGCATTCAGTGTGGTGGTCAGGGAACTGCCCAGAATGATACCGTGCAGACCATCCTCCTGTTCGCTGAGATCATAGGTTCCTTCAATGATATAATTCCTGAGATCGGTTACATCCCCTTCACCCGGCACACCTTTGATACCGGTTCCGCTTACTTCACCGGGTCCCTGTATCATAACCTGACCCAGAATCACCGGCTGTGCAATATCCACACCCGGCATCTCACCGATATGGGCACTCAGTGTATCCGACCGGAAGATGGGGTCGTTCATGAAGGAGTGTACCGTTACGTGAGGAGCAAATCCCAGAATTTTTTCATTGATGGTGGATTTGAATCCATGCACGATCGACAATGAAATCAGAAGTCCGGCCGAACCGATGGCAACTCCGCCGATGGCCATCAGCTTGATGAACGACAAGAATCGTGATTCCCTCCTGGTTCCCCAGAAATAGCGTCTCGCAATGTAGGCGGTAAAATTCATGCTTCAGGCGACAGGTTGCAGGGTAAAAGGTTTATGGTGCAAGAGTGCATGATTACCCGGCGCTCAGGATGTTTAAGGTTAAAGGTTTCTGGCTTTTTCTCAGGGCAATATGGGAAATTAGAGCATAGTCTTTGATGGTACATTTAATAAATAAGACGTTTTTTTAACAGGTATCGTATATCATACATGTAAAAAGCAGGATGCTTCAATGTTGGGTTACCAATCATTTCAAAGCAACCTTAAACCTTGAACATGTAACCTGTAACACCTAAAAAGCTCCGCGCCTATCCTTCAGGCTTCATCTGCGGGAAGAAGAGCACATCACGAATGGAATCTGAGTCGGTCATGATCATTGCAAGCCGGTCGATACCGATTCCGATACCTGCAGTAGGAGGCATGCCGTACTCAATGGCCCGAAGAAAATCTTCATCAACGGTCATCGCCTCTTCATCACCGCCTGCTCGCAGGCGTGCCTGTTCCTCAAACCGTTCACGCTGATCTACCGGGTCATTCAGTTCGGTAAAAGCATTGGCAATTTCCTTTCCGTTGCAGATTGCTTCAAACCGTTCAACAAGTCCGTCTTTGCTGCGATGTTTTTTGGCAAGCGGACTCATCTCTACGGGATAGTCCGTAATAAAAGTAGGCTGGATCAGCTTGGGCTCAACTGTTTCACCAAAAATCTCATCGATCAGCTTGCCTTTGCCCATGCTTTTGTCCACTTCAATATGAAGCTTCTTAGCTATTTCCCGGATTTCATCCTCTGACTTGCCGGATAGATCGTGGCCGGTCTCTTTTTCAATTGCCTCGTACATGGGGATGCGAGGCCAGGGAGCCTTGAAATCAATCTCGTGATCTCCAACCGTGACTTTTGTGGATCCATGTAGTTTTTTGGCCACATGCTCGATCATCTGCTCCATAAAACTCATCATCCAGTTGTAGTCTTTCCAGGCAACATACAGCTCCACCTGGGTAAATTCCGGATTATGAAATCGGGAAAGGCCTTCATTTCGGAAATCTTTTGAAAACTCATATACACCGTCAAAACCGCCTACAATCAGCCGTTTCAGATACAGCTCATTTGCAATACGCAGGTAAAGATCAATGTCCAGCGCGTGATGATGTGTCTTGAAAGGCCGTGCAGAGGCTCCTCCATAAATCGGCTGAAGGATCGGGGTTTCCACTTCCAGGTATCCGCGTTCATTCATAAACTCACGCATGGCCTGCACCATTTGAGTCCGCTTGATAAAAGCATCCTTCACGTCCGGATTGACGATCAGGTCAACATAACGCTGACGGTAACGCATCTCCTTATCGGAAAATGCATCGAAAGTTTTTGTTTCACCCTCTTCGGTTTCCACCTCTTTGGGTGTGGGAATGGGACGAAGCGTCTTGCCCAGAAAGTGAAATTCCTCTGCATGTACTGTAGTCTCACCGGTCCTGGTTTTGAAAACAAAACCCCGAATCCCGATAAAGTCACCAATGTCGGTCAGTTTTTTGAAAACCGTATTGTACTCTTCGGTACCCACATCATCCCTGCGGATATAGATCTGGATGATTCCTTCCGAATCCTGAATCGTAAAAAAGGAAGCTTTACCCATGATGCGTCGAGTCATCACGCGTCCTGCAACGGATACGCGTTCTGCTTCGTCAGGATCTTCGGTAATCAGGCTCTCTTCATTTTCCAGAATCTCTTTCGAGGTATGGGTTACCTCATACTCATATGGATAGGGGTTGATGTTCAGTTCCCGGAGCTGGTCGAGTTTTGCTCTTCGGATTTGCTGCTGTTCACTTAGCGAGGGTTCAGCCTTCGTCATTTAAATAGTTGGATTATTAGCGTATTTTATAGTTCTATAGAAACGCCTAAAATAATAAAAAATCGTGGCAACAGACACTTCCTTTTTACTATGTTGACCTGTGCCGGAGCCTGAAATAGTGCTTGCTGGCACCCAATTCGGGACAACAGAGAGGGGTGACATGTGCTATGTAATAGATACCGTACCGGAAGTTTTGTTTGAACAAATTCAGCACCCGGCACTGCCGGAAGACATACTGTCGGGCTACGAACCTTTGAGAGTGAAAACATCAGGAGGAGACGTAGACACTTCACAGAGTATTACGGGAACGATGCTCATCAAAAAAATTGCTTCTCAGTGTATGGATGTTTCCCGAATCGATGTCTTCACCCAGAAATATGAGAAACCCAAAGCCTTCGTAGGGAATCATGAAGTGTCCGTCAGTTTTTCCCATACACAGGATGCACTGGCTGCCGCAGTTTCGGATAAGTATAATGTGGGGCTCGACATGGAATGCAAGGGAAGGGAGGTTCATAGACGTCTTGCAGAAAGAATGAAACATTTTGATGAACCGGATGTCCTTTATAGTGAAAATGAGTGGATCCGGATCTGGACTTTGAAAGAGGCTGCGCTAAAAATGATTGGCACAGGACTCAGAAAACCGATGAATAGCTTGCTCATCCAACAGACGGATGATTTTTTGTTCAGCGTTCGATTTGATGATGGAAAACATGCAGAAATTTGTAGTTTTCCTAACCACGATCACTGGATCTCCATTTGCTACAGACATTTGCATTAATAAATACAGATAAGATAAAAAACCGTTAGACGGGTCATCGAAAGAAGGAGTTACAGCTATGAATATTTCATCTTACAGCCGTGAAGAGCTCACCAGGGGTTTGGAGCGCGCAAAATCCAACAGGCAGTCCGTTAACGGTAAAAACAGGGCCGGAGACGCCGTACGAGTCATGTTTTCACCCCGTTCAATTACCAGTGAAAATATTGATGAGGTTTATGAGCTTTACTCTCATATAGAAGAGGGACAGTACGATACGGTGGTAGTGGTGGAATCGCATCCGGGCAGTGCGGAGAAGAAACTTCCCATGCCTTCCTTTAAATCGGTGACTACTCCATTGGGCGAAATCATGGCAAACGACCGCCTCAGAAATGATTTTTGTGATGAGGATGATGATTTCTTCATCAATGATGAAGCATTTGATACCTCTGTATGTCTTTACGACCAGCTAATGATGCTTCAGTGTGCGCTAAAGAATTTTACTGTTGTCAGCATCCAGATCACGGACGAAAATCCCTATATCGTAAAGGAGCTGGCATATGCACTTGAAGAGATTCTGGCATCGAAGAACGCACTTGTGGTATTTTGCTGCGATCTGGATGATTCGCATCGCGAAGAGTTTGAAAAAGTGATGAAGTTCTATGAGAACCGGAACTACAGCGGTATGATGAACTATCTGGCGGCAGCCGACTCATCCATGAAGGGTGCGGGAACGTTTATGGCCGGCCTGCTGGTCTCCAGCAAATGGGGGCTGTCCCTGAATTTCAATCACAGGGTCAATTCTGATACGCACAATCTGTTAATCGGTTTTGCAGAGATGCAGCATCAGCCTATCTTTGGCTAATGAGCCGTGAAAATATAAGCATTACCATAATTGGAACCGGTGCTGTGGGATCGGCACTGGAAGATTTTTTCCTATCTAAAGAATATCGAGTCATTTCTACATTGAACAGCTCATCAAAATTGCCTGAAGAAAAATCCGGATACGGTGATCTGGTTGTTATAGCCACACCCGATGATACCATTGAGACCGTTGCCGGGAAGCTTGGTGAATTGGATATAGACTGGTCTGAAAAAACAGTGGTGCACTGTTCCGGGAGCCTGTCATCCGATAAGCTTTCTGCAGTTTCAGCTGCAGGGGCCAACACAGCATCCATGCATCCCATTCAGACTTTCAAAAAGGGAGATGGCGCGGATCGATTTAAGGGTATCACGGTTTCACTGGAAGGATCGGCGGATGCAATCGATATCCTGAAACCCATTATTGACGATATGGAGGCCAACGCCATTGAAGTCACTCCGGGTCAAAAGCAGGCGCTTCACATAGGAGCTGTTTTTGCCAGCAACTATCTGGTTTCACTTCTTCATACGGTGCAGACGTATCTTGAATCCGAGGAGATTGAGAACGGGATCGACATCATGAAGCCTCTGATTGTTCAAACTCTCAGAAATATCTTCGAATCGGGTACGGCAGAATCTCTGACAGGTCCGGTTAGCCGTGGGGATGTACAGACGGTGGAAACTCATCTGAGCCGTCTCATCTTTCATCCTGATCAGCAGGCCCTTTATCGACAGCTTGGAAAGACGGCCTTGCAAATAGCTAGCGAGAATGATCAGCTCACACCCGAGGCTGCAGAGAAACTGACTGAACTTTTCGATTTTGATTCCTGAAGCCAGATGCTTGGGACGTGTGTCTTGCAGCATCAACTCAGTAAATCCGCCCTCATATTTGCATTATGCCCGCCTCTTAGGTTAACTTCATCGCGGTTCTACTGTTCTCTGCGGATGTATTAGACAGGGCAGGAAGTGACCATCACCGGTAATACATTGAGTAGACATCCGGTGAGACGGAGCTGTTTTTTCAAATCATAATACCCTGAATATGAGCTCAAAGAAAAAATTCACTCTGGTAAAAGGATCCTATTCACCCGATGAGGCCAGGGAGATACTGATGAATCTTATTCAGAGTAAAATTCAGTTTCATAACATCCGGAAATTAAGCTGTTTTGAGAAAAGCGGTACCCGGGATAAACAATCCGAAGACAGAATAGAAGCTCTCAGAGAAACCCAGAATAAGATTCTGGATCTGCTAAAAGACAGTGAGAAGAAAGGGGTTAAGTCTGTAGTGATTAACTCAACCATCGACCTGACTTTGGAATCATGAATATGAAATGAACTGCCGTCCGGGATCCGAGACCCCGATTTTTTCATGATATGCGAGAGCGTAAGCTGGCAGGTTCTTTTGTTAAACTGATCATTAACCAAATAATCAACTTTCGATATGGAGCAAATAGGTGTTCTGGCTTCAAACCTTTTGTCGCCCATCATACTTCTGTTTGTACTGGGTATTTTTGCATCCCTGATCCGGAGTGATCTTAAACTTCCCGCTCCGCTCTACAACGGACTCACCATTTACCTACTGCTGGCCATTGGCTTGAAGGGGGGTGTAGAACTCCACAAAACACCCGTCAGTGAATTTATATGGCCCGCACTCGTTACACTTTTGTTGGGTATTATCACACCGATTACCGCATACAATGTTCTTCGACGGCTCGGTAAGTTCGACAGAATCAATGCATCGGCGATTGCGGCACACTATGGATCCGTTTCGGCGGTAACATTTATTGTGGCCGTCAGTTTTGGCACGATGAACGGGCTCACCTCAGAGGGATTTATGCCCGCAATGGTGGCTATACTGGAGGTGCCTGCTATTGTGGTTGCTCTGATGATCGCCTTCACCAGGGACAAGCGGGCCGGTTCATGGCAGGAGGCACTTCACGAAGTACTCTCCGGCCGCAGCATCATGCTGCTTCTGGGTGGATTGATCATCGGCTGGATTTCCGGTCCGGAAGGTTTTGAACCGATTTCACCTTTTTTCGAAACGGGTTTTAAAGGAGCATTGGCATTATTTCTGCTTGAGATGGGTGTGATTACCGCCAAACGTCTGGAAGGGCTCAAGGAGGTTGGAGCGTTCCTGATTGCCTTTGGTATCTTTGTTCCCATCCTGCACGGAGCCCTGGCGATCTGGATGGGCAGTCTTGCGGGTCTTTCGGTAGCAGGCGCTGCTGTTTTGGGGGCCATGGTATCAAGTGCTTCCTACATTGCAGCACCGGCGGCGGTACGGATTGCGCTGCCTGAAGCCAATCCCACTCTCTATCTGACAGCTTCGCTGGGAATCACATTCCCGTTCAATATTACCATAGGGATTCCGATCTATTATGCGATAGCAGAGTGGCTGATGTAATAAACTTACGGTGCTTGACACACCCTGAACTACGAATTAAATGCTGTGATCATGAAAACAACGACACTGAAACTGGTAACCATTGTGACAGAAAGAATTCTGGAGGACCGGATTCTCAGAAAAATGATTGATTTGGGGGCAAAGGGATATACACTTACGCAGGCTACCGGAAAAGGCTCAAGAGGGGTTCGTGCAAGCGAATGGGAGGGTCCAGATACCCGGATTGAGGCACTGGTTAGTGATGAGGTGGCTGACGGTATAATCGGATATATAGCAGACAACCTATTTGAGCATTACGCCGTTATTGTATACGTACAGGATGCAGAAGTTGTAAGAGGCGACAAATACGTCTAATACAAAAAATCGGGTTTACAGCAGCCCATCCGGATCTAAATTTTGAGCCAATCCACCCCGGTCTCATGAGCAGTGATTTTTATCAAAAGGTATATGATGTGGTTGCCGACATTCCAGCCGGAAAAGTGACCACATACGGTGCCATTGCGAAAAGACTGGGTGTAACATCAGGTGCACGAACTGTGGGTTATGCACTGAACCGGCTGATCAATGACTCAGGCACAGAAAAAGTGCCGGCACATCGAGTCGTCAATCGGCTAGGACAGCTGACGGGACGTGCCTGGTTTCCGGATGATACCATGCGGGAACGCCTTGAGCAGGAGGGAGTCCGCTTTACGGAAGAATATACCGTGGATATAGAGAAACATTTTTGGGACCCGGGTCTGCGGCGGGATAGTTAGGCATAGGCCCCCGGAATACGCAATAGTCTGATTTGAACGTTTATTTTCCGTATCTTTCGAAGCTGTCGCAGAAAGTATTTATAACAAATTGACACATGGCAACCTGGACGCTACATACGGAATTTAAATTCGACGCTGCCCACTTTATCGAGGGTTATGACGGCAAATGCGGGCGCATGCATGGACATACGTATAAAGTTCATATTGCAGCAAAATCCCATCGTCTGAATCCATCAAAATATCTCAAGACACCTGACATGGTCTGTGACTTTAAAGAGCTTAAATGGGCTGCCGCCGATGGTGAAAAAGGAGGGCTTGATCACACTGTACTGAATGAGTCTATTCCGGTTGCTACAACGGCAGAACGAATTGCGGAATTTATTCACAAAGAAACCAAAAAGAGAATCCCGGATGATATTGAACTGCGCATAACCGTTTGGGAAACGGAAAGCAGCTGGGTTGAATACACGGATCAGGATGTTTAGCACCACAGATAAAATCACCGGAAGTACTGCAGCTCATTCTGAGCTTGATCGGGTGGAATATCCGCTTATGGAGGATTTCTATACGATTCAGGGAGAGGGAGCCCATACGGGGAGGGCAGCCTATTTTATCCGGCTTGCAGGCTGTGACGTTCAGTGCTGGTGGTGCGATGTGAAGGACAGCTGGGATGAATCGAAACATCCCCGCGTGAATACCGGAGATATTGTAGATCGAGCAAAAGAAAGCGGTACTAAACTTGCCGTGATAACCGGAGGCGAACCCCTTCTTCACAACCTGGAACCTCTCACTATTCGTTTGAGACAGGAAGGATTTCAGGTGCATATTGAAACCAGCGGCTCTTCGCCATTGTCCGGCCATCTGGACTGGATTACACTTTCGCCCAAACGGTTTAAGGAACCGCTTGATGAAGTTTTTCCGTATGTGGATGAGCTCAAGGTAGTGGTACTAAAAAACAAGGATCTAGAGTGGGCGGAAAAAAACGCCGAAAAGTGTCCCAAAAATACAAGATTACTTTTACAGCCTGAATGGGAAACGCCTGAATCGGTAAAATTGATTATAGAGTACGTTAAAAAGAACCCTCAGTGGGGCATCAGCCTGCAGACGCATAAATTCATGAATGTGCCATAAAGGGCTGACCTGAAACTGAGTCTATAAACTACAGATGATTTTACCGAGACCATGACGTACGATGACTCCTCCGTATTGATAACAGGTGCCAGCCAGGGTATTGGACGCAGCATCGCTCTCTCTTTTGCCGCTGCTACAAACCGCCCTTTGATTCTGCTCGCCCGAAATGAAAAAAACCTGCGAGAAACAGCTGAACTCTGCCGCCGGGCAGGATGCAAAAAGCTGTATGTTGCTGCCTGTGACGCAACAGATCGTCAATCGATGATGGATCTGATTATTCCTGACGATATTCCGGCTCCGGGACTGATTATCAACAACGCCGGCAGTTTTCTCTTCAAGCCGTTATCGGAAACAACGAATGACGAATTTCATCAACAAATTGATGTAAATCTGTTTACAGCCGTCAATACGGTAAATCGTTTTCTCCCGGAACTGAGAAAACTGGATCGTGCCCTGATTATCAACATCTGTTCCGT
>JAWVZW010000035.1:0-10810 GCA_033721975.1 Balneolaceae bacterium | reverse complement strand
TTCATTGAGTCTCTCAATACGAATTCAAAATGTCTGCTTGCCGGTCTCTCCGAAACCTATGCCAAATGCCACCGTCTCTATTTGGAATTACACAACCAACAGGATGCGGAACTTTTGCACGAATGGAGAAAACGGATCAAAGATCTGCAGCATCAGCATGAGATGGTGTCGGCCTTGCTTCCATCCGATCTTTTCGCAGCCTCTGAAAACATAGATCTTCTTACCGAGCGGCTTGGCCGGGACCAGGACCTGAACAACCTGCGGCTATGGATGAATCAGGATGGAGTTTCACAGAACCATTCTGTAATGGAGATTGAAAGGATCACGGATCATATTGAAGAGATGCGAAAACAACTTCAGGCAGAGATCGATCAAATTGCAGGAGAGATATTTTCTGTCAGTCCCGAAATATTCCAAAAAAAGCTTGGGGAGATATCTTGACGGAAAATGAAGAACCCTATCAAATGCCGATTAACGGTGTTCTGGATCTGCACACCTTTTCGCCATCCGACCTGTCTACACTGGTGGATGAGTTCATTTATGCCTGTCTCAGGGAAAATATTACCGAAATCAGGATCATCCATGGGAAAGGGACAGGCGCATTGAGGAGAAGCGTGCACTCCCTTCTTGAGAGAAATCCTCATGTTTTAAGCTATCGGCTTGCAGGAGAGTCTGGCGGCGGCTGGGGAGCAACTGAAGCTGAACTCAGCAGCGATTCCAATTCATAGCACGTCTCCACTCGTCTATCAGCTATCAGCTATCAGCTATCAGCTATCAGCTAAAGTAATATACTGCCTGTCATTCAAGATCAATCGTAATTAATCAATCTTTCCGGATCTATACCTGGACCGGAAATAAAAAAGGGCCCCGGTGGGACCCTTTTTTTTATTTGATTTGATGTAATCTACTCTATCAATTCAGGAATTGATCAAACGTCAAGGAGATATAGTATATCGCTCCAAGGTTGGGTCCGCCATAATTCAGGAAGTGACGGTTGTTAAAGATATTGGATCCACCAACCTTGACGACTGAATTCAGATCCGGAACCCGGTAGCTGACCTGAGCATCAAACGTTGAAACGGAAGGAACGGTACCGTTTGCAAATGACGATGTCCAGTCAAACTCATCCTGCCATCTCCAGGACAGGTTGAATCCAAGCTTATCCGTCAGTCTTCGGTTGCCCAGCGAAACATTCACTTTATGCTCCGGAGTGTTGAAATCAAAGATGAAGCTGTCTTCCTGATTTGTAATCAGTTCATTCCAGTTGTAGTTGGCTGTAAGCAGGAAGCTTCTGGGAAGGCTGTAATCAAAGCCGAATACAGCACCCCTTGATTTTACGGTTTCATCCAGATTTGTGTAAAGCTGGAATGTGTTGGACGCATCTCCGGAAAGAAGCGATGCAGCTACTGCCTGGTCATTCAAAGGATCGCCGGTGAATGGCCCGGAAGCTCTTCGTACTCTGAACTGAGCAATGAAGTCGTCATATACATTGTAGTAATAGGCCGCATCGATCAGGAGTTTATTACCAATCAGACCCTTATACCCAACCTCATAGCTCTGAATCTGCTCGGGTTTCACAGGCTCAAACTCTGTATAAGGAACCAGTTCGCCCGCCGCATTCGGATTACCCGCCAGCAGCTCGTTGGTAAACCGTTCTACAGAGTCCAGTCTGTATGAGTTGGTGGTTACATTGTATGGAGCCACAACTTCCGGCAAGCCACCCAGCAGTCTCGCAGTCAATACGTTCAGGTCAATAAACTGTCCCTGAGTAGTCGGGTTCCGGAAACCGGTCTGATAGGAAGCACGGATATTATGATTGTCAGCGATCTCAATCACGGAAGCAATCCGCGGATTAAACTGACCGTCAAAATTCTCGTTTTTGTCGTAACGGACTGATCCCGTGAGTCGCAGTCTCTCATCAAGCAGAGATTTTCCGGCCTGAACATAACCGCCATACTCATTGATATTTACGCCGCCATCGGCATCGGCAAAAATAGTGCCGTTTGAGCGCAGCTGATACTGGCGGAAACTGAGCCCGGCCTGCAGATCCACAAAGTCAATTTCATTTTTGAAGTCGTACTGGCCTTCCGTGTGCAGGAATCGTGACTGGTCATCGAACCTTGCACCGTTTGGAACCACGCCGTCAAGCGCATTCTCTTTGGCATCTTCAAATGCCTGCGTGCCGGGTGCAAAGCGGTTGGCATCAGCCGAATTTCTGGCTGCGGTATGCAGGGCAGATACTACACTGGGATTCGATAACAGTGCATCAACGGTTGCCTGATTATAGGCGGGATTTCCGCCCTGTGCCTGCGCAGCTGCCTGAATCAGACCACCTGTAAACGTTGCGCTGTAGAGGCCGTACCATTCAGGTGTGCTTAAATACTGATCGTTGATGGAGAAACCCACAAAATCGGCAATGTAGGAATCGCCGGAATCTTCGAAAGTACCATACGCACGCACCATAAAGTTATCACCTCTCAGCTCCACCTTATGCTGTGCGATGCTGAAATCCTTGAGGCTGTAACGCTGGGCGCCGGAGTAGATGGAGGTACCGTAGCCGTAATTCAGTGTATAGCTGGCCTCCACGTTATCGCTCAAACGATAGTGAACAGATCCGTTGAACTTGAGATTTTCAGCATCAAAATCTACCAGATACTGCTCGCGATATCCTGTTCGTGCAACCGGCTGAGAAGGGAGTTGTGCTACGTATTGTTCAACCAGACCAACTGGCAAGCCCGTTTGTGCGGAAATACCCTGGGCTACCTGGTTTCTGGAAGCCGGATTAATACCGATCAGACCGATATTGAATGTACCATCATCTCCATACAGGTGTACCCCGTCATAGGCAGGATTTACGCTCAGATTGCCCTGTAAATCATCGTTTTTGTCAGAATAGTTGATCCCTCTCCAGTCGTTAGCCGTACTGTAGGTTACATTCAGCTTGTAGGCAAACTTGTCTCCAATTACATCTGCATACCGGCCTGAAAAGTTAAACATTGGCTGAGGATTGCCGGGTTCACCCAGGTTCTCCTGGCTGTTAATGTGGTTTATACCGTTTTGCACAAATACACTCAGACCCGGGTATTCAAAGGGGCTTTTGCTGTTCACCAGCAAAATTCCGTTAAAGGCATTAGGGCCATAGAGCGCAGACGACGCACCCGGAATGAATTCAAGGCTTTCCACATCAAGCTCTGACGGACCGTTCAAGTTACCGATCGGAAAGTTCAGGGCGGGAGCCTGTGTATCCATACCATCCGTCAGCTGTACCATCCGGGTATTACCGGTAGAGTTAAAACCGCGGGCGTTGATGATCTGAAAATTAATACTGCTTGTCGTGATATCCACACCTTTCAGATTGGCAATTCCCTGGTAGTAACTGGGAGACGCTGTCTGATTGATGGCGAGAATATCCATTTTCTCGATGGATACAGGTGCCTCGAGAATACTCTCCTCAACACGGGAAGCCGATACAACCACATCCGAGCCAAGAATGGTTTCTTCTGTGAGCTCAATGCGCAGATCGGAGACGTTCATTTCATTAATCTCAATCTCCTGGGTGCGATAACCGATAATGGAGACAACCAGTGTAATCGGTGGTGTATCATTCACCCTGAGAGTGAATTCACCATTTGGGCCGCTGGCTACACCAATAACTCTGCCGCGTACGGCAATATTCACGCCGGCAAGTGTTTCGCCGGTATCGGCATCATAGACAGTTCCTGAAACCGTAATTCGATCATTTGTCTGCTGCATCATTGAGGCAGCAGTTGCTTCTGTTCCGGGAATCGCAAACAGGATCAGGAAGAGAGCACTGCACGCTAAGAGGTTCCGTATCCAGGTTTTCATAGATGTATGATTTAATTATCTGTTTTTATTTATCCCAAAAAGTGGCCGTGAATGTAGTATTATTTTTTATCACTTTTCAACCCTAAGTAAAATGCATTTTTTGGCATTTGCAAGCGCTTCCACTACATTTTTTGCTCATTTGTGCCATCTAGGCCAATAAAATGGATATCATCCGGGCTTTCCGGACGTTATCAACCCGGCAAAACCCACTTTTTAAATAGATTGAGACCACTATGAAGAATACTATCCTTATCCCTCTCCTGCTGCTTGCAACGGCATGTACATCCTCTGCACAGACGATTGAGCAGCCCGGTTCAGAACAATATCAGGAATTCATCGTCATTGACGCCACAGGAACGGCAGTCGCATCGGCCGATCGAATAACATTTCATATTACCCTGAATCGTTTTCACGAGGAAGCAGAAATAGCCTTCAGTCAGCACAAAGATCTGGAGCGGTTTCTCACCGATCTGCTTTTGGAAAAGGGTATTGATGATGAACGGATTCAGGCAAACCCGGTCAGCATTTCCCCGCGTCGCTATTCAAATGATCAGGGTTACGAAACCCGTCAGAGAGTATCCGTTGAACTGGAGGATATTGCTGAATTCGAACAGATGCAGGTAGATCTGATTGAAAACGGGTTTGACAATTTTT
Organism: Balneolaceae bacterium; assembly: GCA_033721975.1. GTDB lineage: Bacteria > Bacteroidota > Rhodothermia > Balneolales > Balneolaceae > Rhodohalobacter. The sequence continues at coordinate 6,310 of JAWVZW010000035.1, read as the reverse complement.
CCGGCTCTTTTGGCTCAAGTGAAGAGAACAGCGCAAGAGAAGAAGCTATAAAAAACGCTGTCAGGGAAGCTCAAAGTAAAGCCGGCATTCTTGCAGAGGCAGCTGGAAGAAACCTGGGGGGTGTTGTCAGGATTGAGCACACAAGCACCGGATCTCCGGTATATCGGGAATCGGCAGATCTGGCGATGTCTGCCATGCAGGGTGACGGCGGCATGCTTCAGTTTCAATCAACCATTCCAGTCAGGGAAAACGTCAGAATCACATTTCGCCTCAGTAACTGAAGAAGATTATGCTGGGCAAGGTCTGGCCGAAATTCGAAATAGGATTTACAATTCAGGCCTGAGTACTTCCCACACATTATCTGCCAGTATCCGGTGTCCCTCAGCTGTGGGATGGATACCGTCCGGCAGGTTCAGTTCGGGATCTCCTGCAACTCCCTCAAGGATAAAGGGCAGAAAAATAACGTCATTCGCTTCTGCCAATTCACCGTAAATCGAGCGGAATTCAGAGGTATAGCTTTCCCCCATATTGGGCGGTGATTCCATTCCGGTCAGTATGATGGTGGCATCAGGGTATGTGGCCTTTACTCTGTCCATAATACCTTGCAGATTTCTGAGGGTTGATTGCGGGTCTATACCCCTTAGGCCGTCATTACCGCCCAGCTCCAATACGAAAATGTCTACATGCTGCTGCAGAACCCAGTCAATGCGCCTTAATCCCCCGGCACTGGTCTCGCCGCTTAAACCCGAATTGATCACTTCGTACTGCAGACCCAATGAATCGATTCGCTGCTGGATCAGAGCCGGAAAAGCACGTCCCTCGTCAAGGCCATAGCCTGCCGTGATGCTGTCACCAAAGAAAAGAATGGTCTCTTTATCCTGTTCCGCTGAACCCTGAGCCACGCCAATGGACGGCAAGGAGATAAAAAAGAGTAATAAAAATGAGGATACTAACAATCTGTGATGCATCTGAATATGCTTTCTTTATATCAAAATCGTTTGTCATTACATATGAATTCTCTTCACACGCAAACTGTAAAAAGATGTTGCCGGTTTAGGTAACGCAGCTAAAAGAATAAGATTTTAGGGCGTTCTGCCGTTCTGCCCAAAATCAATGATTTTCAAAGCTCTTGAGCGGAATGGTTTTAAGCCGGAATGTTGTTACACTCGTTGTTCCCTAAGAAAAACTTAAAAAATGAAAAACAGTTCCATCCTGGAAGTTCGAAATTTAACGAAAACCTTTAAGAGCGGTGACAAAGATCTCACAGTACTGGATCATGTCTCCTTTTCTGTGGAGGAAGGCACTACCTGCGCAGTGGTAGGCCCGTCCGGCAGCGGTAAAACGACCTTGCTGGGCCTGTGTGCCGGTCTCGACAAACCTACCTCCGGTACCGTTCATTTGAAAGGACAGCCGATTTCCGAACTTGATGAATCCTCGCTCTCAAAAGTACGCAATGAACAGATCGGTTTTGTATTTCAGTCTTTTCAGCTGATCTCAACCCTTACGGCCCTTGAGAATGTGATGGTTCCGATTGAACTCAGAGGTACGCCCTATCGGCAGGTAGAAAAACTGGCCCTGGAACTTCTGGACAAGGTGGGTCTCGCTGATCGTACACATCACTACCCCACTCAGCTTTCGGGCGGTGAGCAGCAGAGAGTCGGACTCGCCCGTGCTTTTATTCATCAGCCTGCCATCCTGTTTGCAGATGAGCCGACCGGAAATCTTGATGGGGAAACAGGTGCACAGATTGAAAAGCTGCTTTTCGAACTTAATGAAAGTCAGGGTACCACATTAATTATCGTGACCCACGACCGTGAACTTGCAGCAAAATGTAATCGCACCATAGAGCTTAAAAACGGAGAAATCCTCCGTGATTCACACCCATTTGAGGAAGATAGCGTTGCCGACGAAAAAACCCCATCAGCTGTAAATATTGCCTAATGAAATTAATCAGGGAGTTATTTGACGCGTTCAGCTGGAAGCTGGCCTTTCGGGATGCCCGTCCTCAATGGAAGAGTCTGTTTCTATATACATCAGCCGTCATTGCCGGTGTTGCTGCGCTTGTGGCTATTTTGTCTTTCCGGAATGACGTTCTTCTCACGGTGGAGGATCAGTCGAGGGAGCTTTTGGGTGCAGATCTTGAAATTGAATCATCAGAACCCTATAACGACACCATAACCGCATTCATCGACTCCATCGGGGGCAGTGATGCCACTGCCGTTGAGTTCAATTCGATGGTCATTTTTGGTGAGGAAGGCCAGACACGCCTTTCACAGGTACGCGCCATCGAAGGACCTTTTCCACTTTACGGGTCTATTGAAACTCAGCCCGCTGATGCAGCAAATATTTATCAGCAAACTGACGGAGCTTTGCTGGAGCGGTCGGCCATGGAACAGTACGGCCTTCAGCCCGGCGATTCCATCCTGGTTGGCAACCGATCCATACCCATCCGTGGTGCACTGCTGAGTGTACCCGGAGAAGCAGCTGCGTTCTCCCTGATTGGCCCGCGGGTATACATTCCCCGGCATCTCCTGGAAGGCACGGGTCTTCTGGATCGAGGAAGCCGTGTGGAATTCAAGGCCTATTTTCGTTTTGAGAATCCTCAAATGACCGAAGATGTAGTGGCTGCCCTCCGCCCTATAGCACGGGAGAACAGGGTTGGATTTGATACGGTTGAGGAGCGCAAAGAGGACTTTGATGAAATTGTCAGCAATTTGAGCCGCTTTCTCGGTCTGATCGCTTTTATTGCATTGCTGCTTGGCGGATTGGGGGTTGCAAGTGCTATTTATGTTTACATCAAGCGCAAAAGCCAGATGGTGGCAACATTGCGGTGTATCGGCATGCCTTCAGAAAAGATTCTGGCCTCCATAGCCATCCAGATTGCTGCATTGGGCTTTACGGGAGCCGTTACCGGTACACTGATCGGATTGATTATCCAGTCGTACCTGCCCTCACTCTTTACCGACTTCCTGCCGTTTGATATCGTTCAGAGTATCTCCCTGCAAGCTATCGGGTTGGGACTATTCACCGGGGTTCTCATCAGCGTGGCATTTTCGCTGCTTCCCCTTGCAGGAGTGAGTTCGGTGTCGCCTATGCTGACGCTCCGAAGTTCTGATTTTTCCCCGGTCAAATCCCTTTCACCCGCCGTTAAATACTCTTTTGCAGGTATCACCCTTGCAATTCTGATCGTGGTGATCGGATCACTTACTGAAGACTTTGTTGTCTCCGCGGTATTTACTTTTAGTATTCTGTTTTTTGCCTCCCTCCTCTGGGTTATCGCAGGATTTTTGATGGCTGCCGTAAAGGGACTCCGATTGAAATCATTTTCATACGTCTGGCGTCAGGGAACCGCCAATCTTTTCCGACCCAATAACCAGACCGCCATGCTGATGACTACACTCGGCATGGGAATGCTTCTGATCGGCACACTTTACCTTTCTCAGGAGATGCTTCTTCAGCGGATTAATGTTGAATTTGGTGAAGATACCCCGGACCTCGTTCTGTATGATATTCAGTCGGACCAGAATGAGGGCATGAATCAAATCATTAAAGAAGAGGGCGCAAATATCCTTCAAAATGTACCCATCATCTCCATGCGGCTGCAGCAGTGGAAAAACCGTCCTGTAGAAGAGGTCCGGGAAGACACGACTGTTGACGTAAGAGGCTGGGCACTGAGAAGAGATTACCGTGTCACCTACCGGGATCACCTTACGGATGCAGAAACCATTCTGGAGGGAGAATGGATTGGCGAGGGCGAAGGTATCAATTCCGTTGTTCCAATTTCCATCGCTGACCAGATTGATGATGACCTTCAGGTAGAAATCGGAGATACGCTGACATTTAATGTTCAGGGCGTGCCGGTGGATACCTATGTAGCAAGTATCCGGGAAGTTGACTTTCAGCGACCGGAACCGAACTTTTTTGTCGTATTCCCGGTGAACGTACTTGAACCTGCCCCCCAGTTTTTTGCCACGCTTGTCCGCACCACGGGTGAAAATCAGTCACCGGCAATTCAGCAGGCTGCAGTTAGGCAATTTCCGAACGTATCTGCTATTGACATCAGCATTGCCATCCGCAGTATCCGCGAATTCCTGGATAAAATATCCATGGCCATCGAGTTTATGGCTTTATTCAGCATACTGACTGGTTTCATTGTACTGGCCAGTTCTATCTCTATCAGCCGGAAGCAGCGTAGCCGGGAAGCCGTTCTTTTGAGAACCCTGGGAGCCGTCAAATCTCAGATCAGCAGTATTCAAACCATTGAATATGCCCTGCTTGGTTTATTGGCAAGCCTTACCGGACTCATCCTTGCCATCGCGGCCAGCTGGGGACTCGCCTATTTCTATTTTGATCTGGCATTTGTCCCCGACTTTGTCTCTCTATTTGTCATCTCCATGATCATCACGGCCGCAGCAATTATCATTGGCTGGAGTGGCAGCAGGCATATTTTTAAATCCTCTCCCATTGAGGTGCTCCGAAATGAAACCGTGACTGCCTGATCCTGATCGATTTCGAATAATACCGGGCACCGGTTATTTTATTAAGGAATCTATTCGATCGATATTGGATGGTTTACTGAAACTGTTAATGTTATGACGACCAATCAAACCGTCTGGCTGATTACCTTCATTGTGATCCTGGTGAGCATCCTCGCTGCCCTGCTTGTATGGATCTATACGGGTCATGTTTTTCTGGCTATCATTGTCGCCCCGCCAATTATTCACTGGATCTTGAAACGCAGACAGCAGGAGCAGGAGCGCTGACTTAACCCTTAGGTACACATACGCAGCTCATCCTTTTCCCTAACAGCTCATCAGGAGAAACAGGAACCTGTTGTCATCTTCTTTGTCTTTTCAGGTATTTTTATCACTTTGATAATGAACCTGAATGCAACCTAAATGCGGAGTGCTATGAAAATCCTTGTCCCTGTTGATTTTTCTGAATTGAGCGAAAAAGCCCTGGAAGTTGCTGATGTGTTTGCCAAGACAATAGGTGGAAAAATCACTCCTTTCCACTCACACATACCCATCTCCGAACTGGATGAGCCATATGCATTGGGAATGAGTTCCCAGGTTTATCAGGACTTTGAAAGCATTGAGGAGAATCTGATTCAGCGCCTGAAATCCGTTTCAGAGGATAATGTGGATCCGTCACGCCTGAGTGATCCGGTTGTCGCACTTGGCAATCCGGCTCAGAGTATTATTGATGCATCAACTGATTACGACTATGTGATTATGAGCACACACGGCAGAACGGGATTTACCAGATTTCTACTGGGTTCAGTCGCAGAAAAAGTACTTCGCCTCTCTCATACCCCTGTAATGGTGGTTGAAGATGAGTCGAATGTAGGCTCATTTAAGAAGATTCTGGTCACGACCGACTTTTCAGAGAATGCTACAGTAGCTTACCCACATGCCGTCAGAATAGCTGAAAAAACAGGAGCGGATATCGATCTGATCCATATTCTCAGTTTTGATCAGTTTGATACGATCGATGAAGATCGTTCTCTGCAAAAAATTCGTGAAGATCGCATTAAACTGCTTGAAAAAGAGCATTTCCACTCATTCAAGGGAAATATCACCTCAAAAGTGATTGTATCTCAGGACTCACCTCACGAAGCAATCTACAAATATGTGAAAGAGAATCCCTACAATCTGATCGTAATGTCTACTGTTGGCCGCACAGGCATCAACTACCTCATGATGGGAAGTACTACGGCCAATCTGGTCCGCCATGTAAAAACGGCTGTTCTGAGCGTGAATCCACGCAAAGAGGATGAGGGTAAAGAAGATGAGAATGAATAATTGGCCTTAAAGGACCGGCTGAACATTAACCTTTATCTGCTTGCAGTATATCATTCCACCCGGTTGTACCAGGGACTTTATTGTAGTCCGAATCTGATAGTTGCCAGCATATTCCACCGGTCAACCGACCGGTCCGCATTCTCAGAAACGATTGTATAGGTAGGGGCCGCATCTGGGAGTGTTGAATAATCATATTGTGCATAATCATACACAGATGAGGTTTCATCCCAGTTTGAATACTGAGCGGCAAGTTCCAGACGAATGTTGTCGGTAAGTGCAAAACCGGCTCCAAACAGGAGAACCCTTCGGTCATTGTCAGTTGCTTCAAATTTGTCTGGATATACAGCAATTCCTCCACGTAAGGTAGCGGACGGACTTAATTCATAGGCAGCCCCCAGCCTGAGATTCCATACAGATGTAAACTCATCGTTGATGAATTCATTCTCAATTTGCTCATCTTCCAGCAGACGGCTTTGAACAAAATCAATTTCTGTGCCTGAATAGTC
>JAWVZW010000034.1:0-10889 GCA_033721975.1 Balneolaceae bacterium | reverse complement strand
GCTTCATATGTTTTTCATGCACCTCAACTTCGATTCCCAGTTCTTCCCGAAGCTCACGAGATACAGTTTTATCCAGTGACTCACCTTTCTCATTCTTGCCCCCCGGAAATTCCCAAAGACCGCCAAGCATGGCATCTTCCGGTCTGAGTGCAATTAGAAGCTTGCCTGATTCACTCACAATCAACCCGACACCGATGTGATGGTGAGGGATCTTCTTAGTCTTGGATTTGTAGGGAATAACATCAGTTTTGGAGGTCTTGTTGGCGACACAAGCGGCGGAGACCGGACAGGCGAGACAATCGGGGCTTGTGGGAGTACATACAGTTGCCCCGAGCTCCATCATACCCTGATTAAAATCACCGGGATGATCTTCAGGCATAAGCTTATCAGCATATGTCTGAACCATTTTTTTTACTGAAGAGGAGCGAATATCGTCTTCGATCCCGAAATATCTGGTTAAAACCCGGATGACGTTGCCGTCTACAACGGCATAGGGTTTTTTGAATGCTATGCTCAGAATGGCTGATGCAGTATAGGGGCCGATTCCCTTCAGCTGAGAAATTTCATCATAGGTATCCGGGATGCGGCCATTATATTTTTCAACAACGGTTTTTGCCGCGTCTTGAAGGTTTCGCCCCCGGCTGTAGTAACCAAGACCTTCCCAAAGCTTTAGTACTTGTTGCCGGTCCGCTTCTGCAAGATCATGAACGGTAGGGAAAGCCTGAAGAAAACGATGCCAATAGGGGATAACGGTATCAACACGGGTCTGCTGAAGCATGATTTCAGAAACCCAGATATGGTAGGAGTCAGAAGTTTTGCGCCAGGGTAAATCCCGCTTGTTCCGTTCATACCATGCCAGCAAATTCCCGGAGAATATTTCAGACACGTTATCTGCCGTTCCCCACTTCAGATTCGCTGTCACCAATTTCCAAAACCCTGATTTCAACATTTTGGGATGCGGCGGCACCGTATTGATCGGTTGCCACTACTTCAAATTGATGTGTTCCTACCTGACGAATAGTTGGGCTCCATGTAAACTGACCCGTTCGTTCATTTAGGCGGGCACCGTCCGGTAAATCTACACCCAGGTATCGTATCAGGTCCTGATTCATGCCATCCGGGTCAACGGCCTTAATTTCAAGTTCAAAGGCTTCACTTACCGGTATGGTAATCGGACGGAGAGGAGTGAAGCGGGGTGGTGAGTTAAAGGGGCGCAATTCAACCATGAAGGATCTGGAATGACTTTCACCCTCGGGTGTCGTGGCAAATATTTCTACCCTGTGGCGACCCGTCTGGGTAGCAGTGGGCTGCCAGTAAAAAGTATTACCGCGGATCCGGGCATTAGGGAACGGCGCCTGAAAGCTGAATGATACCGATGATTCAACCCTGTTTTCCAGCTCTATTGGAAGAAGAAGGGGTTTTGGAAACGGGATGATGATATCATCAATCTCGGCTATCCGGAGGGGACCGTTGCTGCGCTGTGGACGTGTATTTAAACCATTAATCTGCGGAACCACCGGCGCAATATCATTGAAGTTGGATACCCAAAGCTCATCCTCGGTCACGCTAAAGTGATTTCCCGCACTGGGGTTCGTTCTCCATGCACTGATTCCGTCGGCATCTTCGTAATTTCCTGCCCAGAGTATTCCATCGGAAGTTTGAAACACCAACTGGCTATTCCAGGAGTCAAGCTTGATCACAGGTGCCCCCGCATCGGTAATCACGCTGGTTCGTCCATCTGAATTAATCAAAAAAACACGTCCTTCCTCATCAGAACCCAGTAATTCATTTTCAGTCAGATAAAGCTGACTCGTTGATCGGTCGAGCCTAACGCGTTCGTCATGAACTGCTGCCGCAGAATTCTCCTCATTTGATACTCTGTCCCTGTTAAATCTGTAGATATCTATTCTGTTTCCTCCGCTTAATACATACAGTGTTTGTTCATTATCTGAAACCAGGCTTTGTACGGGTTCATTGCGGTATCGTTCGGCATCCAGTATGACAATTCCGGAGTCGACACTTTCAGGGCTGGAAAGATCCAGAATACCCAATCCGGTCATTCCCAGTGCCAGATAGAGATTGTTTCCTATTCGGCTTACCGAACGTGGCGGTGATGGAAGGAGTGTTGAGGAATAGACTCCCAGTACAGATGTTGGTTCAACGACAGTAAGTCTTCTGCCATTGCCGTACAAGTATGCGAATCGGATGTCGCTTTGCATAAAACTGCCGCGATCCTGCATACCCGTGGATGAATAGAGCCATTGCAGTGAATCGCTGAGAGCCCTGAAAACAACCAGCCCTTCAGAATCAGAAAGCACATACATGTGTGAATCTGAACTTTCCATGGCTACAATGTCAGGTATTTCCATTTGCCTGCCGGGATCCAGGCTCCATTGAGCAAAAGCGGGTTCAGCCCAAAAAACAGAGAGGAAAAGGGCAAAAAGAGGGAGTGTATAAAAAGGGTTGTAAGATTTTTGCATAGGGTTCCGTGTCATCTAAAGCCATCCATGCTTGCGGTACCAGGTCAGCGTTCTGGAAAGTCCTTCACTTAATGAGTACTGAGGTTCATAATTTAATTCCCGGGCTGCTTTTTCATAAGAACATGTCCATTCGAGAATCATTTCATTCGCTTTTTCACGATTAATGACAGGATATGTACCAAATAGGGAAGCAGTTGTTTCAACAGCACCCGCTATTTTTTTTACAAGATCCGGGTTTAGTTTAACAGAAATATTTTTTCTGCCCAACACTGTAGATACAATGTCGCGTATCTTGTTCCAGTTTGCAATTTCAGGTCCGCTGATAAAGTAGGTGTGAACACCGGTCTCGCTTTGTGTTGCTGCTTTCAACAGTGCCTGCACCACATCCTGAACATACATAATAGAGAGCTCGGGATGATTTCCATCTCCCACAATCGGGGCAACGCCGAACTTCATCATTTTAAAAAGCATAAAGATCTGATCCTCACGGGGTCCATACACGGCAGGCGGCCGCAATATAGTAATTGACATGTCTTCCGGCGCCAATCTGTGAATCATCTGCTCCATTCTTTTTTTTGATTCACCATAACGGCTCACAGGATTCATCAGATTCTGCTCTGTAAGAGGTGATCCGCTGCTGGGACCTGCTGCAGCCAGGGAAGAAAGGATTACCATCTTTTTGACGCCCTTCTTTTCAGCAATACGAAGCAGATTTTCGGTCGCTTCAACATTGGCATAATCGAACTCTTTTTGTGATGGAGCCTTAACTACACCGGCAATATGAAATATGACATCATCCGGTTCGATTGCATCCATCAAAGCAGTAAGTGAATGCAAACCGCCATCGATACGTTGATAGGATTTTCCTTCAAGCCACTTTTCGCTTGAACGAACCAGGCATTTTACAGTTTCGTATTCCGGGTGGTCTATTAGTGCGTCGGTGAGATGACTTCCGATAAATCCGGTTCCGCCGGTAACAAATGCGTTCATTAAATTTGTATATTCACTCTGCTAAAAATCAGGGTACCTGTATCCTGCTCTACGGTTTTGCAAAAGAAATTATTGTATTGGCTGATAACCTTTCGCAGATGGCATTGTGAACCGATACAGATAGAGACCAGAAGCATTAAAACGATTGCATCAAAGATACAAAGTTGGTGCTTGCATTTAAAACGACATGAGTGAAATTCGTGTAGCTCTTTTTACCGGAAACTATAATCATATCCGAGACGGCGTATCATTGACGCTAAACAGGCTTGTTCAGTTTTTGATGGATAATGGTATTGAAGTACTGGTTTTCGGGCCTACAGTAGAAAATCCGGATCTGGAGCATAACGGAACCCTTATCCCTGTGCCCTCGAAACGACTTCCGGGTCGCCCTGAATATCGATTTTCAACCTCATTTCCTGAGGAAGCCCGTTCTAAACTGGAGCAATTTCGTCCGACACTGGTACATATCGCTACGCCGGATCTTTTGGGATACAAGGCATTAAAATGGGCGGGAAAAAATAAAATTCACGTTGTCTCGTCGTACCATACCCATTTCACCAGTTACCTGAAGTATTACAAATTATCGATCCTGGAACCGGTGCTGTGGAAGTATTTGAAGTGGTTTTACGGCAAATGCCGTCAGCTGTATGTACCAACAGAGTCCATGGCAGACACGATCAGGGAAAAAGGGATTGAATGTGATTTGAAAATCTGGGCAAGAGGTATCGAAAATAAGATGTTCAGTCCGGATAAGAGAGACAGAGACTGGCGGAAGAAGCACGGATTTGATGAAGATGATCTCGTAATAACGTTTGTATCAAGACTGGTCTGGGAGAAAAATCTGAAAGTTTTTGCCGATGTTGTTGGGCGACTTATGGCGAAATATTCTCACGTTAAGTCCTTGATTGTTGGTGATGGCCCGGCGGCTGATGAACTGAAAAAAAGCTTTCCGGATGCCGTTTATACGGGTTTTTTGAAGGGAGAGGATCTTGCCAGGGCCTATGCGGGAAGTGATATTTTTTTCTTTCCATCCGATACCGAGACCTTTGGAAACGTGACCCTGGAAGCTATGGCAAGCGGCCTTCCATGCGTGGTGGCCGATGCTGCCGGCAGCAAATCATTGGTGGATCAGAATGTGAACGGATTTCGGGTGGATGCGGACAAACCGGATGAATTCTACAACGTTCTGGAAAAGCTTGTTACGGATGGGAAATTGAGAAAAGAAATGGCGGATAAGTCGGTTGAAATGGCACAGAATTACTCTTGGGATGCTATCAACGGCAAATTACTTGAATACTATAAGCAGGTTGTTTGAGGTTAAGGGAAGGAATGACTGTACTCTACATATCACATTTGCACCCGCCTGAAGGCAACCCCCTGAAGAACCTGGGCGGGATGCAGAATGTAAGCATGCAGCTGGTGGAAAGCCTTCGGCAGAGAGAAGATGTAGATGTTCATACGATTATTCACCGGGCATCATGGCGATGGATAGGCCTGAAAACCTTTTTCTTTCTGTTCACCCTTTTGTGGAAAATCCCGGCAGGCGTAAAAAAGCATAAACCGGATGTGATTCTATTTTCATCAATGGTAACTGCCGGGGTGCTTCCTTTTTTAATCAAAAAACCTGATGTGCCCTGTGCAACAATCAATCACGGTCAGGATGTAACGCTGCCATTAAAGGTGTACCAGTGGTACCTGCCAAAAGTCTTTCGGCATCTTGATGGCGTTATTTCCGTTTCTGAGGCAACACGCCGTGCTTGTATCAAACGCGGAATGCCGCCTGATAAGGGGGTAGCATTGCCCAACGGGATTGATACAGACATATTAAAGGATATGCCGCCAAGAGAGGCATCCAGGGTACAGATTGAAAACCTATTTAACGTTTCTCTGGAAAATCGATATCTGCTTCTTACGGTGGGCAGACAGGTGAGAAGAAAAGGACATGCCTGGTTTATTGAAAATGTAATGGACAAACTGGATTCAGATATTATTTTACTGATTATAGGCGATGGACCGGAAAACCCGAAAATTGCAGAGGCTCGAGATAAGTCGGCTCTCAAAGATAGGATTATCATTGCAGGCAAACAGCCGGAGTCCGTTTTAAATGTCGCTTATTCAGCTGCAGACCTTTTTATAATGCCGAATATACCGGTTGAAGGAGATATGGAGGGTTTTGGAATTGTTCTGCTTGAGGCCAATCGGGTAGGTGTACCGGCCGTTGCTGCAGACCTGGAAGGAATTAAAGATGTGATAGAGCAGGGAGTTAACGGCTACAGGGTGCCCAGTGGTGAAGCGGAACAATTTGCTGCCAAAATAGATAAAGTGATGCAGGAAGAGCTTCAGGAGCTGTCAAAAAAAACAAAAGAATATGTCCTGAACAGATTCAGTTGGACGTCAGTTGTTGATAAATACGTAACATTTTTAAAAAGTCTGAATTAAACGCTTAACAATGACGTTTCTGAAATTTGATAGAAACGTAATACTAGGTATATTTACCTGTTTAATATAATGCAACATTTCCTCATGGCCGATACTACAGCCAAAACCACATACTCAAAGGTTTTCAAAAAAGCGTACGATTTTACCAAGGCTGATGAAATCAAAGAGTTGGGTCTCTATCCGTACTTTAAACCTCTTCAGGCCACTGACGGAACGGTAGTTAAAATTGAGGGTCGTGATGTTATCATGGCCGGCTCCAATAACTATCTTGGGCTGACCAACGACCCGCGCACTATCAAGGCTGCTCAGGATGTTATCAAGTTTTACGGAACAGGCTGCACAGGGTCCCGCTATCTGAACGGAACCCTGGATTTGCACCTGGAGCTTGAGGAGAAGCTTGCAAAGTTTATGAGAAAAGAGGCCTGTGTACTCTTCAGCACAGGATACCAGACGAATGAAGGGTCTATACAGACGATTGCCGATCGTAACGACATCATTTTTTCCGATAAAGACAATCATGCTTGTATCGTGGTGGGTACCCAGGTGTCGAACGCCAAAACGGTTAGATACCGCCATAACGATATGGACCATCTACGGAATCTTCTGGCAAAATCGGACCCGGATGCCGGCAAAATTATTGTAAGTGACGGCGTGTTTTCGATGTCAGGAACACTTGCGAAGATTCCTGAATTGGTAGAGATAGCGAATGAATTTGACGCCGGTCTTTATCTGGATGATGCTCACGCTGTCGGCGTAATCGGAGAAGGAGGACGCGGCTCAGCTTCGGTCTTTGGACTGATAGATGATGTGGATCTTATCAGCGGTACGTTTTCCAAATCTTTTGCCTCACTGGGTGGTTTTCTTGTGGGAGACCGCACGGTAATCGAATACATCAGGCACAAATCTCCGGCACACATATTCAGTGCCAGCATGCCGCCCGCTAATGTAGCCACTGTATTGAAATCACTTGAAATCCTTCAGGAAGAGCCATGGAGACTGGAGAGGCTGGATGAGATATCCACCTATATGAGAAAGAACCTCAAAGAGCTGGGTTTCAATGTATGGTCCAGCCAGACGCCCATTATTCCGGTCGTAATTGGTGAAATGATGAAGTGTTTTCAATTCTGGAAAGATCTGTTTGAGGAAGGAGTTTATGTGAATGCAGTTGTACCCCCAGCTGTTCCGCAGGGACAAGCTTTGGTTCGTACAAGCTATATGGCTACTCATACTGATGAGCATCTGGATAAGATCCTGGATGCATTTCGAACGGTTGGCATTAAACACGGAATTATCGATAAAAACGGAAAATCACTGATTGATGTAACATAAAAGCCAGTGAGCAAGGCACCTGAAACTATCAGTATCACAATTGTCACAACCGAAGCGGAAAAAAATGATTTTATCCGTTTTCCCTATCACCACTATCAGGATGAGCCCTACTGGGTAGCTCCGTTATTGATGGAGCAGAAAAAGCTCCTGAATACCCAAAAAAATCCCTTCTTCAATAATGCGGATGCCGCATTCTTTCTCGCAGAACATAACGGGAAGCCGGCCGGCCGCATTGCTGCGATCATTGATCACAGGTATAACGAGTTCCACAACACAAAAACCGGGTTCTTCGGTTTTTTTGACGTTATAGACAATCAGTCAACGGCAGATCTGTTATTCAGGGTTGCCGAAGAATGGCTTCGGAACAGAGGGATGAAGGATGTACTGGGTCCTGCAAATCCGAGCATGATGGATGAAATCGGAATTCTTGTAGAGGGTTTTGAAAAATATCCTACCATTCTCATGCCCTACAACAAAGAATACTACGGTAAGGTATTGGAGAATGCGGGGTATAAAAAAGCCATGGATCTATACACTTATCTTGTGACGCAGGATTCTGTTGACAGGGAACGAGCGAACAGGGCAGTAGAAATTGTAAAAAAGCGGCTTCCGGATATCAGAATACGCCCAATTAATCTCAAAAAAATCGGGCAGGAAATAAAAATCATCCGAAGTATTTTCAATTCAGCCTGGAAGGATAACTGGGGTTTCATCCCGCTTACGGAGGAAGAGTTTAACGCCATGGCGGCCGATCTCAAAACCATCGTGGATCCTGATTTTGCCCATGTTGCAGAAATCAACGGTGAAGCCGTTGCGTTTTCGGTAGCTCTTCCCGATTACAACCAGATTTTGCGTAACATGAATGGGAAGCTGTTACCTTTTGGGTTTATCAAGCTTCTGCTGGGCCGAAGAAAAATTGATAAAATTCGTACAGCGCTTATGGGTGTTCTGCCTGAACACCAGGGAAAAGGGATTGATGTTCTTTTGCACCGGGAGGCCATCGAAAATGGTTTGAAGAAAGGTGTCTATTCGTCTGAAGTGGGCTGGATTCTGGAAACCAATGTTCAAATGGTAAGGGTGGCGGAACGCATCGGCGGTGAACTGGACAAGGTCTATCGCGTGTACAAGAAAAAGCTTTGAAAGCTCCTTAAAGCTAACTATTCAGTTTTTCTTTCCTCATCTTTTCATAGAGCCCGAATAGGTGTTCGAAGTGCTCGTCTACAGTCAGAATGGACTCCTCGGCTGCGCGGCTTGCCGCCTCACAAAGTTTACTTCTGTCTTTTGAAATGATCGAGAGCAGGGCTCTTGACAAATCCTCCTGATCGCCGGTTTTATAAACTTCTGCATAGTCGTCACCGGCAAATTCAACGGCACCACCCCGATCCGGAACGACTATGGGTAGCCCGCTGCAAAGAGCTTCAGCCACAACCAGCCCAAATGTTTCCGACGCAGAACCGTGAACAAAGTAATCTGCACTTGCAAGTATTTCTGCCAATTCCTCTCTGTCTGACGTAAAGCCCATCAATTTTACATGTGGCGCATTCCCTGATTTGAATTTAATCCATTTCTTGAGAGGTCCGGAACCAAAAATGATCAACCCCATCTCCTTATTCCCGGATGCATTCAGAAATCCGTCAATGACCGTGCTGAGCCTTTTTTCAGGGTGAAACCGGCTGATACAGATAAACAGGCGGGCATTTTCTCCCAGCCCCAGATCATGGAGCAATTCTTTCCTAAGTTTTTTGTTACGGCGCTGCGGTGAAAAGAAAGATTTATTAATGCCAAAAGGCACAGCTATCGGATTTTTCATTCCGAATTCCTGAACCCTGGACTGCAGCCAATGCCCGCTTACGATGGTTGCATCAAATTTTTTACTGAGACGCTTCAGGTAGTTCCAGTAAAAGCTGAACATACGATCAATACTGTCCATCGGCATCAGGCTGCCCAGCAAGGTCTGCGGATAAACGGCTACCGGGTCCTGATGAAAAATCAGAGTTTTTACAGCATCTCCTTCCCAGTTACCTGCAAAATGTCCTCCTGTCCACGCAGAAGATCCTTCAACGATATCAGGCTTTTCACGGTCCAGTATCTTGTGAACTTCATTTTGACGCCAGAGAATCACATATCTGGGATCGAGGGGGAGGGGTGGTCCCTGTACCCATATAACACGCCCGCCATACCTTTCCTCTTCTCCGGGTTCCCGTCCCGGGGCCACAATAATCATCTCATGGCCAAGCCTGGCAGCCGCCTTCAATTTTTGATTGATGTATGTTTTTACACCGCCGCCCTCGTCTGTATAAAATTCAGCGACGTCTATAATTTTCATGAGAGCAATTTTGAATCAGGAGTCTTGAAGCTCCCGAAATTAGCCTGATTTTCTTCGATGTTTGATATAAAGAATACGGAAAATGGTAGAACTGTAAAGAACTGATAACGTATTAAAAGTAGTGTTTTTGAATTCTCATGCAAAAAGAGAGATGATTCGTTGATTTTAAAAGGGGTTAAAATAGCTATGATAAATGGACCGGGCTCTTCCGTAAGAAGGATCAATGTAGTGAAATTTTGAAAGCGCTTTTCTTCAAATTCAGGCGAAAATTCCCTACATTTTAAATCTGTAAAGATTCAGATAAAGAAAAGAGAACAATGAGCGATTTCCGTATTGAAAAAGATTCCATGGGTGAGGTTAAAGTACCTGTTAATGCTTACTATGGAGCGCAAACTCAAAGGGCTTACGATAATTTTCCAATCAGTAAAATCAGGTTCAGCAGAACGTTTATTTCGGCTCTCGGGCAGGTAAAAAAGGCAGCCGCTGCTGTAAATGAAGAGCTTGGTCTGCTCGATGGTAAAATCTCTGATGCCATTCGGAAGGCATCGCAAGAAGTTATTGAAGGTAAGTTCGACGAGGATTTTGTTCTTGATATTTTTCAGACCGGTTCGGGTACGTCAACCAACATGAATGCGAATGAGATCATCTCCAAACGGGCCAATGAGCTGGCTGAGGGTCTGGAAGAGACCATCCATCCCAATGACCACGTTAATTTCGGTCAGAGCTCCAATGATGTGATCCCAACTGCAATTCGCATTGCGGCAGTCACTTCCGTTCGTGAAAATCTGTTGCCGGCACTGGAGTATCTGCACAAAACTCTTCTGGAGAAAGGAGAAGAGTACAAGGATGTTGTGAAAACCGGCAGAACCCATCTTATGGATGCCATGCCCATAACGTTTCTGCAGGAATTCAGCGGCTATGCCAGGCAGGTTCAGCTGGGAATCGAACGTCTTGAATCTGCATTAAACAGGATGTCCGAACTGCCGCAGGGAGGAACCGCTGTCGGTACCGGCATCAATACCCATAAAGAGTTTGGCAAAAGATTTGCCGATGAGGTCTCAACCGCCACCGGTCATGATTTTAAAGAGGCCTCCAATCATTTTGAAGCACAGGCAACGGTGGATGCACCCGTTGAGCTCAGCTCACAGCTTAAAACCATTGCTGTCGGCTTGATGAAAATCGGCAATGATTTCAGATGGATGAATTCAGGCCCCAATAGCGGCATAGGAGAGGTACAGCTTCAGGCGCTTCAGCCCGGTTCATCCATCATGCCCGGAAAAGTAAATCCGGTAATTGAAGAATCGTTAACCATGGTATGCGCCCAG
>JAWVZW010000033.1:0-11141 GCA_033721975.1 Balneolaceae bacterium | reverse complement strand
GCTCTTCCAAATCTCAAACCGGCAGGCAGCCATCTCAGTACTTCAGGCATCACAAGCAGAATGACAAATACAGCAGAAAAGGAAAGCTGAAAACCGGGATCAAACAGTTGGCTGGGATCGATCAGCAATAATACGAGACCGGCTGATGCAGTCAGGTTAATGGAATTGCTCATTTTATGAAACAGCTTCGCAGCGGTCAGAAGCCACGCCATCAACGAGGCCCGGCAAACGGAAGCCGTAAATCCGGTCAGTCCGGCATAACCCATCAGCAGAAAAGTCAGAATCAATAGCCCCGCCCATTTTCCGTACCGGTTCCCCCATAAAAAAGGTATGATGAGCCAGAAAGGGGCAACAACAAAACCTACATGCAGTCCCGATACCGCCATAACATGCGAAAGCCCGGATCTCGAAAAAAGTGCTTTTATCTCCGGATTCAGATCCTCCTTGATTCCAAGAAACAGTGCCTTTGCCAGCGGTACCGTTGGCTTGCTGAATTGTCTTTCTATACTGGAAATGACCCTGTTTCTGATTCGGCTCCAACCACCCGAATTTGTCAACTCCTGAGTTTGAAAACTTTCCACACCTCCATGAACGGAAAATCCTTCGTTTCTTAGCCACCTTCCGTAATCAAACTCATGTGGATTTCGGCGTTTGGGAAATGAATAGGGCCGAAAGGTTATAATAGCCCGCAAACCCGGCACTGCATCGTCAGGCCCGGCATCTGAATATGCCCTGACCAAATATTTACGATACCAGCTCTTTCCATTCAGAAAATGAGTTTGATGCGACTCAAAAACCAGTACCGTACCTCCTGACGCACTTGTTCCAATCTTCAATACTTTTCCTTCCATCCTCAGATCTTCACCTTCGAACAGGGATAGAATCTTCTCTGTCTCCTGAACAGATTCTTTTGATTTCATCTGTATGGTATAGAGAAAAAAACCGGCAGCAACGATCAGCAGACAGTAGAGTATGGCAGAAGTATGTGATATGGCAGCCTTATGAGTTCGGTTAAGGATAAATTCAAAGAAGAGCCATAAAATGAGGAGCACCAGGGCACAGATTGCGGACAGTCTGAATTCTATTGCCAAAATTGCACCCAGCACTATACCCGATGATAGGAGAAGAACTATTCTCAAGGCGGGGTAGGAAGCAAATGGAAAACGGTATGACGAAGAATCTTTTCCTCCCATACCTGTATGATCCCGGTGACCAGTGCTCCTTACAGATAATTATTTATTTATCTATCTGTTATTTCAGGAGTCTTCTTCTTCGCGAACTCCAAGTTTTTTGCAGAGGTCAGCAAGGGTCTTTTTTTCCTTGTCGGTAAGCACGCTGAATTCCTCTTTGATCTTTTCCAGATGCTTGGGAAAGAAATCACCGATAAACTTTTTCCCCTCTTGGGTCAGGTGAATCAGCACGGCCCTGCGGTCATTGGGATCGCTCTTTCGCACCACATACCCGCTTTTTTCGAGGTTATCCACCACCATGGTGATGTTTCCACCACTTTTTAAAATCTTCTCCCCGATAGAGCGCTGATTCAGCGGACCGAGATGATACAACGCCTCAAGCGTTCCAAACTGGCTAAGTGTAAGATCCGCTTCAGAAAGGTGCCTGTTCAAGCGGGTGTTTATCGACTCACTGGCCCTCATCAATTTGATAAAGGCATTGAGTGTATGGACGTCTGATTTGGAACCGGAGTAGTGAGTTCCCATAATCGATTAATGAGAGTATGTTTTCAGTTTCCGGGTCAGCATCCTCACTCAGGATACCAGTTTAGCAAACTTGCGCTTGCCAACCTTCAGACCCAGTTCGTCACCTTTTTTAAAGGTAATCTCAAAATTGGGATCCGTAATTTTTTCGTCATCAATACTGACCCCGCCCTGCTTCATAAGCCGTTTGGTTTCACCATTGCTAGATGTAAGGCCTGCATCCGAGATGATATCCATCAGCCGGTGTGTTGACCCTTCAGCAAATTCAAGTACCGGAGCATCGTCGGGAATGTCCTTGTTGATCACCGTTTTTTCAAAGTGCTTTCTGGCTTCCCGTGCCTTCTTTTCACCGTGGTACATGCGGGTGATGGTAAAGGCCAGCTCATGTTTTGTATTTCTTGGATCTTCCTGAGCCTTTTTAAGCAAGGCTTTCAGTTCTTCCTGATTTACATCAGTAACGAGCTCAAAGTAGGGATAAATCAAGTCATCCGGAATCGATAATGCCTTGCCGTACATATCATTCGCCGGTTCATCGATCCCAATGTAGTTATCGTACGATTTACTCATTTTGAGCGTACCATCCGTACCCACAAGCAGTGGCATCATGAGGCATACCTGCGGATCCTGGCCAGCATCCCTCTGCAGGTCGCGGCCAACCAATAGATTGAATTTTTGATCCGTACCGCCAAGCTCCACATCTGAATGCAGGTGAACCGAATCCTGACCCTGGGCAAGGGGATAGAGAAACTCATGCAGAGATATGGATTCATTGTTGCTGAAGCGTTTTGAAAAGTCATCCCGTTCAATCATTCTGGCTACCGTAAGCTTGGAGCAAAGACGGATTACATCTTCAAATTTCAGGGGTCGCAGCCATTCTGAATTATAGACAATCTCCGTTTTTTCTCTGTCCAGGATTTTTCCGGCCTGATCCAGATAAGTCGCAGCATTTTCCCGAATCTCCTCCTCTGTTAGAGATGGTCGTGTTTTATTCTGACCGGTTGGATCACCAATCAATGCGGTAAAATCTCCGATAATCAGTATTACATGGTGTCCAAGGTCCTGAAATTGTCGCAATTTTCTCAAGATAACGGAATGACCCAGGTGAAGATCCGGACGGGTTGGATCACAGCCCAGCTTAATTCTGAGCGGCCGGTTTTCTTTTCGGGATGTTTTTAGCTTGTCAATCAGTTCTTGTTCGGGAACAATTTCGACGGTTCCTCTTCGGATGACGCTTAATTGTTCTTCAACAGATGGGAAACTACTCATGAATCGTTCTCTTCAAATAGTGGTAAATTTCGGATTGGATTGTTCTCTTCCAGGGTTCTTTCAATCGTTTCGATAAAGTTCTCTGCACCGGGATAGATAGATGATACCAAATCAAAAACAGCCGGCGCCAGGTAAATGACGTAAGGGTAGGATACCGATTCACTTCTGGACGTTTCGCCCGGCAGGTTGAAACCGGCCAATAGCAGCAGAAATGCACTTACGATAATACCTGATTTGAGAGCCCCAAAAATAAGACCTACCAGTTTGTTAATAAAATTGATGTTGATCAGCTCCATGAACTTGCCTACGGCATATGCTATAAACTGAGCCAATGCAACAGTCAAAATAAAGATAAAGATTCCGGCGGCGATGGTAGCCTGGGTTCCGTTTGAAAAAATAGGCCGAAACATGGCGGAAACCTCCGACATGTAACCGAAGGTGAGGAAAACGGCAATGACAATTCCCGCAATGCTGAGGATTTCCTTGATAAAACCATTCATAAATCCTCGCCAGGAGAAATAGGCTATCGGCAGAAGAATGATGATATCCAGGATATTCATGGGTCCCGTCTCAATTAGACAATTCTTCCTTTACGATTCTGCTCACGGCTGATCCCTCAGCTTTGCCTTTCAGGCTGCCCATCATGGCCCCCATTACTTTGCCCATATCGGACATTCCGGATGCTCCGGTTTTATCTATGTGGGCCTTCACCGCTTCACGAATCTCGTCATCATCCATCATTTTCGGCAAATAGGATTCAATAACCTCCAGTTCCGCTTTCTCAGCATCGGCCAGATCTTCCCTGCCGCCCTGTTCAAACTGCTCAATGGATTCCCTGCGCTGTTTCGCAGCTTTCATAAGCACTTCCACAGCCTGTTCGTTTGAGATATCTCCTTCACCGCCCGACCTTTCACTGATCTCTTTTTCAAGCAGTTTGGCTTTGAGTGAACGGAGAACACGCAGACGATCGGCATCTTTGGCCTTCATAGCCTTTTTTAAATCTTGCAGAACGGCTTCCTTAATATCCATTTTTCTGATTTCTTTTCTCTTCTATCTGTGATTCACGGAATGTAAGAAAAAAAAAAGTTTCCATCCCGATGCGTTACGGATGGAACCTTTGAATTCTTTCAAGCCTCTGAATCAGAGTTATTGCTTGTTCTTCTGGATAAAGTCTTTTGCAGAATCCTGATCAACCATTGTCTCCCTGAATGAGTATTTACCTCTCTCATTTTTTGTGGAGATAATGACCTTCGCCATTTTTCGCTGAGATTGTTTCAGCGCCAGGGCTTCTTCACCAAATGCCTGTTTCTTTGCCATGGTTCAGTTTATTTAATTTCTTTGTGAACGGTGTGTTTTCTGAGTACAGGGTTGTACTTCTTCAATTCCAGTCTCTCTGTGGTATTTCTGCGATTTTTCATCGTTACATACCTGGAGCTTCCCGGTTTTTCTGTGCATTCAAGTATAACCTGTATGCGATTACCTTTTGCCATTATCCTATACCTCTTTTAAAAGTGTTCCTTTTTTCCTGGCTTCTTTCAATACGGCAGTAATCCCTTTCTTGTTAATTGTACGGAGTGTCTTCGCCGTAACTTTCAGAGTAACCCATCGGTCCTCTTCAGGGAGATAAAAACGCCGCTTTTGCAGATTGAGATGAAAACGGTGCTTGGTTTTATTATTCGCTTTGGATGAGCGATAACCATTCAGCGGCTTGTCGCCAGTTATATCGTCCTTGCGTGCCATAATCTTCTAATTGACTGATTTTTTGATAGACACCAAAATTACCGTTTAATGAATTTAAATTCAATGCATTTTTATCATTTCATTTCACTATACTTTGCATGTGCCTCCCGCCCCTGATTATTGCCCTCTAGAAAAGCCTCTCATTTCCCCCAATACCTCTCATCTCAAAAATTGCTAATAAAGGGCTACCTTTTTTTGATTTTGCCCATTTTAGCGGTATTTTAGAGCGTCTCAGGCGCTATTTTAATCATCACTCATCCCCCATTCATGGCAAAAAAGAAAGGATCTGACTATAAAGCATCCAATATACAGGTGCTGGAAGGCCTAGAAGCCGTCCGAAAACGCCCTTCAATGTATATCGGTGATACCGGCCAGCGCGGCCTTCACCACCTTATTAATGAAGTTGTCGACAATTCTATTGATGAAGCCCTTGCCGGCCATTGCGACTTTATACAGCTGATCATCAAGAAAGATGGCACCATCTCCATCATGGATAACGGACGGGGTATCCCGGTGGATGAACACCCGAAAATGAAAATGCCTGCCGTGGAGGTTGTTCTTACAAAACTTCATGCGGGTGGTAAGTTTGATAAAAACACCTATAAAGTTTCCGGAGGACTGCACGGCGTGGGTGTCAGCTGTGTTAACGCGCTGTCATCTCATTTCAGTGCAGAGATCCACAGAGACGGAAAGGTTTACGTCATGGAGTTTGAAAAGGGTATTACCACGGTCCCCCTTAAGGAGACGGGTAAAACCAAGGACACCGGAACTATCATAACGTTTACTCCCGACCCTGAGATTTTTACTCAGACAACTGAATTTAAATTCGACATTATTGCGGACCGGATGAGGGAACTCGCTTTTCTGAACCCCCAGATTCGCATTGAAATTATTGATGAAAGGGAAGACGAAGACAGTGACTCCCATCGGGTTGAATTTCATTATGCCGGCGGCGTGAAGGATTTTGTGCGCTATCTGGATGAGAGCCGCGATCCCATTATGTCTGAGCCCATTTATATAGAGGGCGAACTTGAAAACGTACCGGTAGAGCTTGCCATGCAGTACAGCAGCAGCTACACGGAAAACGTGCACTCCTATGTAAACAATATCAATACACGTGAAGGAGGAACCCACATCTCCGGATTCAGGCGTGCACTCACCCGGTGCTTCAAATCCTACGCTGAGAAAAACAAGATTATCAAATCGAACAGCAAGATTTCTATTTCCGGTGAAGACTTCAGGGAAGGAATGACTTGTGTATTGAGTGTTAAGGTTTCTGAGCCCCAGTTTGAAGGACAAACCAAAACAAAACTGGGTAACTCCGAAGTTCAGAGTGCTGTCGAGATCATTGTTTATGATAAACTGAATGAATATCTGGAGCAAAATCCAAAAACAGCCAAGAAAATTCTGGAGAAAGTGGTTCTCGCCGCTGAGGCCAGGGAGGCTGCCCGAAAAGCTCGCCAGCTAATCCAGCGAAAAAGCGTGATGAGCGGTGGCGGACTCCCCGGAAAACTGGCAGATTGCTCCATCAAGGATCCTGCTCACAGTGAAATTTACCTGGTGGAGGGTGACTCTGCCGGCGGATCTGCGAAAATGGGCCGAAACAGAAGTTTTCAGGCCATTCTCCCGCTCCGGGGTAAAATTCTGAATGTTGAGAAAGCCAAAATCAATAAAATCCTTGAAAACAAGGAGATACAGGCGATGATCACCGCTCTTGGAACCGGTGTCGGACATGAAGAAGAATTCGAAATTGAAAAGCTTCGATACCACAAAATCATCATCATGACGGATGCGGACGTGGATGGATCCCACATCCGTACACTGTTGCTCACCTTCTTCTACAGATATATGCATCCCCTGGTTGAGCACGGACATATCTATATAGCCACCCCGCCGCTTTATCGGATTACAAGTACCCGAGGAGAAATACAGTATGCCTGGGATGACGAAACCCGCGACAAGATTATCAAAGAACTTAAAAAGTCGAAGAAGAAATTTGATGTATCCCGATATAAAGGCCTCGGTGAGATGAACCCCGAGCAGCTTTGGGAAACAACAATGGATCCGGAAACACGAACGCTTCAGCAGGTCACGGTCGACAATGCTGCTGCTGCCGACAAAATGTTCTCCACATTGATGGGAGATGATGTTGAGCCGCGCCGGGAATTCATTGAACGTAATTCCAAATACGCTACCCTTGATATCTAAAGTGGATCGACAGGACAAAAAATAAACCGATTCCCAAAACTCATTATTCAAGACTCACTACTCAATACTATTCAATAAATGGCCAGCGAAAAAATCGTACCGATTACTATAGAAGATGAAATGCAGTCGTCCTACATCGATTACTCGATGTCGGTGATTGTTTCCCGAGCTCTCCCGGATGTACGTGACGGCCTGAAGCCTGTGCACCGCAGGGTTCTTTTTGGTATGAGCGATCTCGGAATGCTTTACAACCGAAACTATAAAAAGAGCGCCCGTATTGTGGGTGAGGTTTTGGGTAAATACCATCCGCATGGCGACTCAGCCGTATATGACTCCATTGTCCGTATGGTGCAGGAGTTTTCGCTTCGATATCCTCTTGTGGATGGGCAGGGCAACTTTGGCTCCATTGATGGTGACTCAGCAGCGGCCATGCGATATACAGAAGTTCGGATGCAGCGTATCGCCGAAGAGCTTCTTACCGATATCAACAAGGAAACGGTTGATTTTCAGACCAACTTCGATGATACGCTGACGGAGCCAACGGTTCTGCCGGCCATGCTCCCCAATCTTCTTCTCAACGGTGCTTCTGGTATTGCGGTCGGTATGGCAACCAATATGCCTCCGCACAACCTGAATGAGGTAGTGGATGGTACCGTAGCCTATATTGACAATCCTGAAATTGAGACAAAGGAGCTGATGGAGCACATCACAGCTCCGGATTTCCCTACCGGCGGGATTATTTACGGCTATGAAGGCGTAAAAGAAGCCTATGAAACGGGACGGGGTAAGATTACCATGCGTGCCCGAGCCAATGTAGAGGAGCTTCGAAATTCACGCGAACAAATTGTTGTAACGGAGATCCCCTACCAGGTTAACAAGGCTACGCTGATTGAAAAAATTGCGACCCTGGTTCATAACGAAAAGATTACGGACATATCCGAAATCCGGGATGAATCAGACCGCGAGGGTATGAGGATTGTAATTATCCTCAAACGTAATGCCAATGCCGGAATCGTTTTAAATCAGCTTTACAAGTATACCCAGATGCAGCAGACATTTGGGGTCATAAACCTCGCGCTGGTTCAGGGCAGGCCAAAAGTGATGGCCCTTAAGGAGCTCATCCAGCATTTTGTTGAGCACCGTGTAGAAGTCATTATCCGCAGAACCATTTATGATCTGGATCAGGCGGAAGCACGCGCACATATTCTGGAAGGTCTTAAAATAGCGCTGGATAATCTGGATGAAGTCATCAAGACAATTCGGGCATCCAAGAATCCGCAGGAAGCCAATGAAGAACTGCGGCGCAAATTTGCTCTGACAGATATCCAGGCCAAAGCCATTCTGGATATGCGTCTCCAGAAACTCACGGGACTAGAAAGAGAAAAAATCGATCAGGAATACCGTGATATCGTTGATAAAATTGCAGAATTCCGTGATATCCTTTCTGACCGCAGCCGTCAGAACGAAATCATCAAAGATGAACTGATTGAACTGAAGGATCGCTACGGTGATGAGCGTCGTACACAAATCGTTTACTCAGCCGAGGATTTCAGTGTTGAGGATATGATTGCCGATGAGGACGTAGTGGTTACGATCTCCAATAAAGGTTTCATCAAGCGTATGCCTGTGAGCGGTTATCGCCGGCAGCGACGAGGCGGTAAAGGCATGAAAGGTACCACCACGAAGGATGATGAATATGTGGAACATCTGTTCGTGGCGACCAACCACAACTATATTCTTTTCTTTACAGAGAAAGGAAACTGTTACTGGCTCAAGGTTTATGAGATCCCCGAAGGATCGCGTCTTGCAAGAGGCCGGGCTATTGTGAATCTGATCGATATCGAGAAGGACGACAGTATCAAGACTTTTGTTCCTGTTAAAACCCTGGACGATGAGGAATACATCAACCAGCACTCCATTATTATGGCAACCAAAGAGGGACAGGTTAAGAAAACCACTCTTGAAGCCTACAGCCGTCCGCGACGTGACGGAATTATTGCCATCAACATTAAGGAAGGCGACAGCCTTCTGGAAGCTGCACTAACAGATGGTGACAGCAATATCATTCTGGCAAATAAGAAAGGCAGAGCGATCCGGTTCCATGAAAGTGAAGCCCGCGAAATGGGCCGCAATACTTCAGGTGTTCGGGGCATGAGTCTCGGCAAGGATAATGAACTGGTTGATATGGTTGTCATCAAGAATACACACGAAGCAACCGTGCTGGCCATCTCTGAAAACGGCTATGGCAAACGCTCGCTGGTAGACGACTACAGGGAGCAAAGCAGAGGTGGTAAAGGTGTGATTACATTGAAGATAACTCCCAAAACAGGGAATCTGATTGCCCTCAAGGAAGTGTCTGATAATGATGACTTGATGGTCATTACCAACAGCGGTAAGATCATCAGGATGCAGTGTAAAGGTATACGGACCATGGGACGAAATACCCAGGGTGTTCGTATCATGCGCCTCGACGAAGAAGGAACCATCGCCGCCGTTACAAGGGTGGTTAATGAAGATGATGATGAAAGCGAGGCACCTACGGTAGAATAACTCAGATACATATCCTGCATATATATCTGACTTGATTTCATTAAAAAAGAAAAGGCTCCCATGTGGAGCCTTTTTTTATTGAAAAAATAATATCAACTATCTCGCCTTTAAAATGATTTGAACCAGGCGTATTGATTTTCGGGTTATCAGGATTTCAGCCCATCCAACATTCTTTGGATCAAGACCTCTCTTTTTTTGACTAACTCATCAGGTGAAATGATTTTGATTTTATCACCGAATTGTAAGAGCCAATCGTTCAGATACTCCAAATTATCAAACCGAAACGACACCTTAATTTTTTTAGAATTTTCTTCTTCTTTCTTAATTATCTTAGTTGGTAAATTAGCCATAAACGGGCGCTCGGCCTGTTTGTCGACTAGTACCCTTATTTCCTGGCCGGATTCGTTAGAATTGAAAATAAGGGCCTCTGCGTTCAAATCGTCCTGAACATCAAAATCTTGTCCCGTAATTTTTACCTCACTCATGCGATCGAGCACAAAATTGCGAATTGCATCTCTTTTGTGTGAATATCCGATTACATTCCAATGATCTTTATAAAAAACGATGAGGTACGGATCGATCAGTCTCTCCATTTTCTCTTCACGGCTTTGGCTGTGGTAAATAAATGACAAACTTTTTCGCCGGGAAATGGCACTGCTTACCAGGTACCAGTTTCCACCGTCTTTTTTTTCATGCCCAAAATGCAGAAATGGATCAACTACCGTTTTATTTTCAAGTGACTCCATAAATTCGCGCAACTCATCATTGACAACCTCCTTGATCTTCAGCTCCACTCCTTTGGCGTCTTCAGCCAGTTTTTTATCTACCTGTGACTTTACAAAATTGAGCCCAACCAGGATCGTAGCCAGTTCCTCCGTAGTAAACATGAGCGGCGGAATTTTGTAGCCCTCCATGATTCCATATCCGCTGAATTCATCCCATGTCACAGGTACTTTGAGTTCTGATAAAGCATTGAAATCTCTGAAGATCGTGCGCCTGCTCACATCAAACATCTCAGCCAGCTTGTCGACAGTAATCCTTTTTTTGGATTGCTGCAGCATGAGGATCAGTTTCATTCGCCGCTCTGAACTTTTTAATCGGGACATACTTATGATTTGTCAGTTTTATGGATAAAAATGATGAATTAACGGTTGAATGCAGACAGATAATCTAAACCGTTTTCGGTGCCAACAAGTACAATCATTTACTTTCGGGTAATTTGAACCAGTGCTTTCCCTTCGTAGAAAGAATGGTCATCACCAAAATCAAAACGGTAAACGGTTGTATCGAATGCCTTCCTGCTCTCTTTTACCTCGTCTATAGCTCCATCAGCGCCTTTCCACATCAGAATGGTACTCCACGGTTTGTTTCCAAGCAAACGCAGCAAATCATCGATTTTGAATGCGTGTTTGGTTACAATGCCTGTTCCCTTATTAAATTCAACCAGTGAAATGCTCTTGGCGACAATCTTGCAATTCTGAAGATCCATAGCTTCAACAATATCCTTCACTACTCTCATTTTCTTGCGGACATTATCATTCAGGATCCACTCTTTATTTTTCTCGCAAATAGCCAGAGGTATTCCAGGCAAACCCCCACCGGTGCCGGCATCAATCCAGTTATCGTGATCCTTAAGCAGGCCCATCTTGACCGGGATAAGGGAGT
>JAWVZW010000032.1:0-11306 GCA_033721975.1 Balneolaceae bacterium | reverse complement strand
TGGTCGTGGCATTAACCGTAAGCCGGTTTTCTGAAAATCCGCCTCAGGATATCCAGGAGATGATAGAAGAGATTCGGATCCCCCGAAAATCATCTTCGAAAAGCGAATCCACTTAACCTCTCGTGCACAGATCAACTGTGCGGGCACCCCACTCGCAGCTCCATCACTTAGGCACAGTTCAACTGTGCCGGTATTCCATTAGCAGCTCCGCTGCGGAAACTTTCCCGATAGCTGCTTTTGCTCAACCTACACAATTCATAGAAATCTGTAAGGGATCCTAAATAATAGATTCATACCTAAGTAGTAGTTCTTTTAAAAAAATCAAAAGAGAAACACACGTACTAATGGGACGCTCCTCCTACCGGGTCTACGATTCAGACTACCCTTACTTCATTACCAGCTTAATTGTTGAAGGTTACCCGATCTTTGCCCAGCCACTCGCTGCAGAAATCGTCTTAAATGCTCTCTGTTTTCTGCAGAAGAAGCGGGATACCAAGCTATATGCTTATGTGATTATGGAAAACCATATCCACTTGGTATTACAGGCAGACAGGCTATCATCAAAAATCCAGGCATTCAAATCATGGACTGCCCGTGCCATTATAGATGCTTTCAAAGAAACCGGTCGCTACCATCAGCTTCGTAAACTCAGGAAAGCAAAAAATCCATCACATATAGACTCTGTACACCAGCTTTGGCAGGAAGGTTTTCATCCCAAACACATTTTCAGTAATGCCATGATGATCCAAAAAATTGAGTATATACACCAAAATCCTGTTAAGCGCGGTTTTGTAGATCGTGAAGAAGACTGGACGTATTCATCTGCCCGAAATTATCTGGGAATGAGAGGACTGATTCCTGTTACACTCTTCGAGCTATGAGTTGTCAGCAGAGCTGACTGGTGCCCATCCGGTGCAGAGCACCGGACGAGAATCTCTGCCATGACTTCTGATTCTTGATCTCACTTTGCACAAATCCCATCCAAAGCTCTCAGGCACAGTTCCACTATGCTTCTCCCCGGTCGCAGCTCCATCACTCAGGCACAGTTCCACTGTGCCGGTACCCACTAGCAGCTCCGCTGCTTATACCTCATTTATCAAACTTCAACAATCGAACTCCACGGTTTTTTGTATCATCCGATACATTACTGCCATCCCTTTATCCATATTATGATCTTATAAATGCACCATTCAAGATTTCCCTTCATCTTAGGCTTATTATCATTCTTAGTTACATCAGCCCTTTTCATCTCATGTAATCGTTCAAATTTACCCAGTGAAGCAGGCGTTTCGCTGGAACTGGCAGAATTCCGAAAAAGCGTTCTGTCCGACATTCGCTATGAGCTGTTTTTTAACATTCCTGAAGATGATGAGATGCCGATTCCAGCAACAACCGGCATAGAATTTAACCTGAATCGTAAAGGAGTTGACCTGCCGCTGGATTTCCGGGAGTCTGCTGAAAAGCTCCGATCTCTTTCCATCAACGGCGCACCGGCGGAAATAAATTTCGAAAACGAACACATCATTCTCCCGGCAAACCGGCTGATACAGGGAATGAATCGTGTTGAAATTGAACTGGTTGCCGGGGAAACTTCCCTGAATCGGAATCCCGATTATCTCTATACCCTTTTTGTCCCGGATCGCGCCAGAACGGCTTTTCCATTGTTTGACCAACCCGACCTGAAAGCCGTTTATGAACTCACACTGGAGTTACCCTCCGACTGGGAAGCCATATCAAATGCTCCACTGGGAGAAAGTATTCTGAAGGATTCTACCAAAGTTCTGGAATTCAGTTCATCAGACCCCTTCAGTTCATACCTATTTTCATTCGCAGCCGGCCTTTTTGAGAAAGTTACCCGGACTGTCAATGGCGTGGAGATGACGATGCTTCATCGCGAGACCGATACGGAAAAGGCAGAGCGGAATTTAGACGACATTTTCGACCTTCATGCATCATCCCTTGAGTGGCTTGAAACCTATACGGGAATCGATTATCCCTTCCAGAAATTCGACTTTGTACTGATTCCCTCCTTTCAGTATGGAGGGATGGAGCACGTCGGAGCGATTCAATACAGGTCAGGATCTCTATTTCTGGATGAGGACCCATCCGATTCACAGCTTCTGAGCAGGGCCAGTCTGATAGCTCATGAAACAGCACACATGTGGTTTGGCAATCTAGTGACCATGAAGTGGTTCAATGATGTCTGGACCAAAGAGGTATTTGCCAATTTTATGGCTGCCAAAATCATGAATCCCGATTTCCCGGAAATCAATCATGACCTCAACTTTTTACTTCGCCACCATCCCTCCGCGTATTCGGTAGATCGAACGGAAGGCGCAAATCCGATCCGCCAGCAGCTTGACAATTTGAATGAAGCCGGTCAGATGTACGGTGCTATTATTTATAATAAGGCGCCCATTATGATGCGGCAGCTTGAGCTGATTTTAGGTGAAGAACCCTTTCAGGAAGGGATGCAGGAATACCTGGATACCTTCTCATTCGGGAATGCCACGTGGCCTGATTTGATCCGGATTCTGGATCAAAAGACCGCTGTAGATCTTGCATCCTGGAGTGATGTTTGGGTGAATACTCCGGGCAGGCCGCATTTTTATATGAATTCTGAAAACTCTCAAACGCTTTATCAGTCCGATCCTGGCGATGATAACAGGGTCTGGCCTCAGCAGTTTTCCATTGCAGAACTTGCCGATGATGGAATGCAGTCCCGTACCGTAATGTCCAATACAAGGATTACAGAGATTAACTTTACTTCCGGAACAGAAAAAATATTCAACTCCGATGGGTATGGTTACGGTCTCTTTCCCGCATCACAGGACGCCCTGGATTCATGGGAAAAACTTGATGACACAGCCCGTGGATCTCAGCTGATCAATCTGTATGAAAATATGCTTGAGGGAACAGTATCGCCGCTCAGCTTTTACAACAACCTGAAGCAGATTGTATCTTTCGAAAAAAATCAGCTGCTGCTAAATCGATCCCTGAGCTATCTGGAAACCATTTATTGGAATTTTATCACATCAGAAACCAGATCAACGCTTTCTTCTGATTTGGAAAAAATGTTATGGGATTTAATGATGCAGCAAACTGAAAACAGCCGGAAAAAGATGTTCTTTGATACCTATCAAAGCATTGCCCTTTCCGATCAGGCTGTTAATCAATTGTACCGGGTCTGGAACAAAGAACGGGTTGTGGAAGGCTTGCCTCTTTCCGAGAATGACTTCATCAGCCTTGCGGGCAGTCTTGCCCTCCGAGAACATTCCAAAACGGATAGCATTCTGTCCGCTCAGCTTGAATCCATTCAGGATATCGACCGGAAGAGGCGATTTGAATTTATTCTCCCGGCTATCTCAACAGATCTCTCAGAAAGGGACCAATTCTTCGAAAACTTACGCAATGAAGAAAACAGGGAGGTTGAATCATGGGTTTTGAGTGGCCTGAGGTATCTTCACCACCCCCTCCGCACCGACACTTCCGAAAAGTATCTTTCTGCCAGCCTGAGTTTACTTGAGGAGATTCAGGTTACGGGCGATATCTTTTTCCCCAGCCGCTGGCTTGACGCAACTCTGTCAAATTATTCCTCTGACACTGCCGTTGAAACCGTTCGCTCTTTCCTGAGGGAACGGCCGGAATACAATGAACAGCTTCGCATGAAAATCCTTCAGAGTGCAGATATGCTTTTCAGGGCCAACGACATTCTGCATTAAAGGAATAATTATGGGCAAGAAAGCAGAGTCCCGGCATATTATGGCATGCAAAGATCGGCTTTAAGATCAAATTGCACTGTTATTCAACGACCTCAAAACGGGTCACCCTTTGTTTACGCTGGCCTGTTACTGTATCGATGACCTGAACGCGTAAGTCATACAGACCCGGGCTCAGATCGGCGGTCTCTATCTCCAGATCTTCTCTTACATTCCTCTCTTCGTTAGT
Organism: Balneolaceae bacterium; assembly: GCA_033721975.1. Lineage (GTDB taxonomy): Bacteria > Bacteroidota > Rhodothermia > Balneolales > Balneolaceae > Rhodohalobacter. The sequence goes on along the minus strand of JAWVZW010000032.1, from coordinate 7,358 downwards.
AAAATTCAACGTCAATACAAATTCAGACTGATCGGTACGAACCGTTCCATCCTCTTCAACTGGCAGTATACGGTATGTCAAATCAAACCGGGTAAATCCTGCATCCTGATCCATCCGGGCAAGGTTATACACTTCAAAGTGCAGCACAAGGGTTTCCTCGAAAGGGACAACGCCGTCATTGGCAACTCGGAAAGAAAAGGGTTCTGTGGCGTTGTTCTCGGATCGGTACCCAAGAACCAGGTCAGCCATTTCCAGTGAATCAGGGTGGCTGGTAAGGGGTACCGGTATTCTGAACTGTGTATGATTGAGTCCCCGGATTTCCGAAGCAAACGGTGTATCAAAAAAGCTTTCGTCTTCCGGGTCATTATTCATCAGCTTCACCGAAGCAGATCGCTGTGCCCTTTCATCATGGTTCATCCGAAATAGTGACCTGGATGGAATCCGCTCCGATGCAGGCCGGTTAATGATCAACTTCGGGTTATCATCTACACTGGTAGTAATTTTCCAGTTATCATCATATTCAATCAATGAATGGACGAGCTCATAATTACCGTATTCTTCAAGTACATTTGAACCGGGCACCGGGTCTAATCCTGTATCACCGGCATCACGATAGCGGTTAAAGTCAATCAAAAAGGCTTCCTGCGGGTAACTTTCAAGATAGGTTAGCATAAATGGTATGCCGTCCTCGTCCAGCAGGCGATACTGGTAAATATCCAGGGGGATCCTCGGCATTCGCTCCGAGTAGGTGGACCGATTAACGGGTGCAGCCATTCTGCGTTCCTGAAGTATCTCCCTGCTTTCTGTTCTGATTGCCAGGTCCAGCCCCCGGTAAACATCTCTGTCTTGCTCCAATATTCTGTCACGAATATCATTCAATCGGGACTCAAAATAGGAATCAGCCTGAACAAGCTGTTCGTAATAGAGAAGCTGCAATATGAGAGCAGGTGTATAGCCGGCACGGGTAAATTCGACACCCTCCTCCTCAAGTTCCATCACGGATTGATAGGCTCTTTCCGGAATAAAATCCTCAACACTGTTTCGAAACCCGAATTCACCCGTTTCCACATCTGTACCAAAAATGAAAATGGTCTCGCCCAACTCCTGTGGGGTCAAATCTTCATAAAACCAGATCTCATATTCCGGATATCGGTGAAATTCATAAATTGCATCCTGAAGCCGGTTAAAAAGCTCCATCTGCGTTTCAGCACTGAATTCACGATCGTAGGCAGCCTCTTCCCTACCCTCTCGTTCTGCATAGGGGTTCATCTGATTTTGAAGCCAGTTTCTGACGTTCAAACTCTGAAGCGTCAGGATACCGCTTCTCACCCGATCGGGATTCCCATAGCGAATGTACAGAAGTGCCCTGTCATCGGTACCGTAAACTGTATTGCTGTTTTTTGTAAATTGCTGTTTTGCTTCCGCAATCCGGATCCAGTGCTCAATCAGGCGTTCATTGGACACTTGGGCGGGCGTGGGATCTTCCTGCACCCAGAATCCGCGCATATCAGCACCCAGGCGGGAATCTTCATTCTCCCACCAGTCAACCCACTGCCGGTAAATTCCGCGGCCAATGATGGGCCGCAACCGGTTAATTTCCTGCCTGATGGCAGTCCGGCTTTCGGGACCACTCGCATCCAGCAGAGCCCGGTAATACAGCTCGGTGGCCTGGCCATAATAGTCTCTCATCCGGTTACTGGCTGCCACACGGATATACTCAATGCCTATACGCGCATCGACGCTCCCTTCACGGTCGTAAGCGTTATACCATATCTCCAGGGCACCGGTATGGTTACCGCTGTATAGCTCTTCTAGCCCTCGTTCATAGGCACTCTGGGGCTGCGCCAGAATACTGCCCGGCAGAATGATAGCCAGCAGAATAGCTGAGAAAATGATGTTGGGATAATGTTTCTGAACCATAAAGAGACCTAAATTAATGCATTTTCGTATAAATACCACCCGAATCATAACTTCTTGCAAAGAGGTTTAAATCATTTTTCCCCTCAGTGTTCCCCCGATTACCATCAGCAAATCACCCGCAGATGTCGCTTTTATCCCTGAATGAAACTTACAATTTTAGTACCTTAAGGCTGAACTGAAAGTCCTTGATGTATGGCCCAGCATTACCGAGCTCTGACGCGTACTTATCGCCCCCAAACCTTCGACGACATTGTGTCTCAGGAGCATGTTACCAGTACGCTGAAAAACGCGATAAGCCGCAAACGAATCTCACATGCTTACATGTTTTGCGGACCCAGGGGTGTGGGAAAAACCACCATGGCCCGCGTACTTGCCAGGGCGGTCAATGAAATTCCGGAAAACGTGGATGGAGAGGCGCTCAACCAGACTCTCAACATCGTAGAGATGGATGCCGCTTCCAACCGGAAGATTGAGGATGTTCGTCAGCTTAAGGATGTAATTCGTGTTCCCCCTCAAAGCGGAAATTACAAGATTTTTATAATCGATGAGGTTCATATGCTCACGAAGGAGGCCTTCAATGCGCTCCTGAAGACTCTTGAAGAGCCTCCTCCTCATGCCATCTTCATTTTTGCTACTACCGAACCGCATAAAGTTCTGCCGACGATCCTCTCCAGGGTACAGCGTTTTGATTTCAAGCGCATCAGCGTGGATGAAATTGTATCCCGACTGAAGGAAATTTGTAAAAAAGAGAAGATTACCGTTGATGATGAATCTCTTCACATCATAGCCAAGCGTGCCGATGGGGCACTGCGGGATGCGCTTGGACTGATGGATCAGGCAATTGCCTTTTGCGGCACCACCATCCAGTACGATGAACTTCTCAAGGCACTGAACGTAATTGGGCATGACTCCCTGTTTGAATTCACCCGTGCTGTTGAAAATCGCGATTCCGCCGAAGGACTGCGATTGATTAATCAACTGATGAAAGAGGGAGCCGATATCCAGGAATACCTGGTTTCCCTTACGGAACATATCCGTAATCTCTATATCGCACGTCAGGGAAATCAGATGCACCTGATTGAAGCGACAACAGACACCAAGCAACGGTATCGTGAGAGTTCCGGAGCCTATTCCGAAGAAGATTTAATGCGCATGCTCCACATGGTGAGCGAAGCGCAGGTCAGAATCAAGGATGTACAGCAGCCACGTGTTCACTTTGAAATTCTGATGCTGAAGATGATTCACATGGGCAGAACGCCCGAGCTGCAAAAGATTTTGCAGGGTATTGATCAGTTAAAAAAAAACGGCTCGAAACAACGCCTGACCCGTAACGGAAGCAGCAGTAATACCGGTCACCAAAGTCAGCAGCCTGAAGAATCGGAAAGCGCTGACGTCACCTCAATTGATTCGCCTGATACACAGGATGAAACACCATCCGGTACCAATGAGTCCCCATCTGGTAATATGGATCAGTCCGTACGTGAGCCGGAACCTCTAAGCGCTGATCGTACAGAAAGCATTCAGGAGTCTGACGAACAGACAGAGAAGGGTCCATCTTCCGGATACTCTGAATCTGAATCCTCAGATGAGAATGAAAGCCAAAGCGAAAGGAGTGTCAAGGAATCTGCCCCCACGGATGACGACTTTCTGATGGTAAAACCCAGCCTGGGCTATGCGCGTGGAATCAGTTCTCCAACCGCTTCCGGGGATAATGGATATAACTCAGCTTCTGGCAGTGAAGAATCCTCTTCAAATGAAGTTGCCGTTGCAGCCAGCGCCATTTCCGAACTTGAGGATGTTGAAAAATTCTGGAAAAATTTCCTGGATAACGTAAAAGACAATGCTCCTCAAATGCTCTACTTTCAGATGCTCCGGGTTAAGCTGAAGCAGCTGAAAGGAACCGATCTTATTCTTTCTGCTGATAATGAATTTGCTGCGCGACTCGTTGAAGAAAACCAGCAGATGCTCTCATCCATGTTTCGGGAGGTTGCCGGCACATTTCTCAGAATGAAATGTATCGTCGAACGTTCCGAAGAGAAGAAAGATGAGTCACTCAGCCCCTACGAGCGTTTTAAGGAATTACAGAAAAAGGATCCAAACCTTAGAACCATCGTGGAACTTTTTGGGGCCGAACTTGAGTATTAGGAAAAGGCAAAAGGCAAAAGATGAGCACCTTATTGAGCTATGTCATAATTTATCAATTTTTTATGGGTTTTTATTTTGACGAAACTCTTAACCTGAAACCACTTTTCACTTTTCACTTAAAAATATAACCCCCTCCTTATGAGCCAATTCAATATGGCCGATATGTTCGGCAAGATTTCCGACCTCCAGAGCAAAATGAATGAAGCCCAGGAGCGCCTGAGTGAAGTAATTGTTGAAGCCGATGCCGGCGGAGGTATGGTCACCGTGAAAGCCAACGGAAAACGCGAAATTCTGCAAATTGAGGTAGACCGTGACGTGATCGATCCGGAGGACAAAGAAATGCTGGAAGATCTCATCGTGGCCGGGGTCAATAAAGCCCTTGAAAAAGCCGAAGCTGCAGGAAAAGAAAAAATGCAGGAAGTATACAAAGACATCCTTCCCGGTGGAGGTATTCCCGGAATGGATATGAGTAAATTCGGGCTCTAAACAATCCACAGTTGATGATCCTTCAAGTTCTGATTATTCATCATCAGCTATAAATCACTTTAAAAACACGATGCAAATAACCTCTGAAGCGCTGGAGCGTGCTATTGAAGAACTGGCCCGTCTGCCCGGAACCGGCCGGAAATCAGCCCAACGAATCGCTATTCACCTTCTGAAACAGAGTGAAGAGAGGGTACTGACCCTGGCTGAGGCTCTTATTCACCTGAAAAAATCTGTGAGCCGCTGTTCAGTCTGCGGCACCATTACTGACCGGGATCCTTGCCCGATCTGCAGCAATCCTAAACGCATGAACGGTACCATCTGTGTTGTCGAGGAATTTCAGGATGTCTACATCATTGAAAAAACCAACGAATTCAGAGGCCGGTACCATGTGCTGGGAGGAATCATTTCTCCCCTTGAAAATATCGGACCCGATGATATCCGGATAAAGGAACTCCTGACCCGACTCAGCAGCGAAGACGAGAAGATTACTGAGGTAATCCTTGCTCTAAACCCTGATGCAGAAGGCGAAGCAACCAGCTATTACATCAACAAACTGCTTCTGAACTATGACGTTTCCGTAACCCGTATTGCTTACGGCATTCCCATGGGAACCGAGCTCGAATTTATTGATGAAGCAACGCTAAGCAGGGCATTTGCCAGCAGAACAGCATTCTAAATACAACTCAAGAAAACAAATTCAACCAATGAAGTATTTCCAATCCCATTCATTGATATCTTTCATTCTTTCAGCAGTAACTTTTGTTCTCTTTCTTGTGTCCAACGTATCGGCCCAGACAGCCTCAGATTGGCAGCAAGCTGTAGAATATGAAATGGATATCGATTTTGATGTTGAAACAAATCGTTTTGACGGATATCAGAAACTGACCTATCACAATAATTCACCCGATTCGCTGGACCGGGTTTTTTACCACCTGTTTTTTAATGCATTTCAGCCGAACAGTATGATGGATGTCCGCTCCAGGACAATTGCTGATCCCGACAGGCGTATCCGTGACCGCATCTATTATTATGATGAAACGGAAATCGGTTATCAGAGAATAGACCGGCTCACCCAAAATGGTGAAGAAGTGGATTTTACCATAGAAGGTACCATCATGGAAGTGCACCTGAACGAGCCGATCGCCCCCGGCGAAAGTGTTGTGTTTGAAATGGACTTCAATGCACAGGTTCCTCTTCAAACCCGGCGATCCGGCCGCGATAATGCTGAAGGTGTTCGCTATTCCATGTCGCAGTGGTATCCGAAAATAGCTGCTTACGATGAACTGGGCTGGCACGCCAATCCCTATATAGGCCGTGAATTCTACGCCCCTTTCGGAACTTTCGACATCAAGATTCATATCGATCGCGACTATGTGGTTGCCTCAGGTTCCATTTTGAAAAACCCCGAGCAAGTGGGTCATGGATATGAAACGCCCGGAATGGAACTACAGATTCCGGATAGCGAAAAACTGACCTGGCACTTCCATGCCGAAAATGTTCACGATGTGATGTGGGCAGCCGATCCTGACTATACCCACACCACAGCCCGGGTTCCCGGCGGACCTTTACTTCGATTTTTCTATCAAGGTGAAACAGTCGCTGAAAATGCAAACTCAAACGCCCAGGATCAGCTTCGGGAAAACTGGGAGAATCTGCCGGAATACACGGTTGAAGGGTTTCAGTATATGAGCGAAAACTACGGTGCCTATCCGCATGAAGAGTATGTCGTCATCCAGGGAGGTGACGGAGGCATGGAGTATTCCATGGGAACATTAATTACCGGAAACCGGTCGTTCCGAAGCCTGGTAGGTGTTACGGTACATGAATTCGTACATGCCTGGTACGAGGGGGCCATTGGCAACAATGAGGTTTACGACCAGTGGATTGATGAAGGTTTTACAACATACGCGTCCGCATTTATCATGAACGAGCTCTTCAATGAAGGCGAAGGAGATCCTATGATCCAGCGCTACAACAGATATTACCGTACTGTTGATGCCGGTATCGAGGAGCCTATGCACAAGCATTCTGACCACTACATTACTAATTCTGCCTACGGCATGGCTTCGTACACGAAGGGGGCCATCTTCCTGCACCAGCTTGGATATGTAATCGGGGATGAGACACTGAAGAAAACGCTGAATCGGTTCTATGAAGAATGGAAGTTCCAGCATCCCACCGGATACGATTTTCTTCGCATAGCAGAAGAAGAGAGCGGCATGAATCTGAAATGGTATTATGAGTACTGGGTAACTACCACGCTCACCATTGATTACGGTATTGCCGGCGTGGAAAGTCATTCTGAATCATCCACTGTTACCCTTGCAAAAAATGGGGTCATGCCCATGCCGCTGGATGTGAGTGTGACCTATACCGACGGTACTCGTGAATGGTTCAATATTCCTCTCCGAATTATGTGGGGTGAAAAACAAAGACCTGATGAAATATCCGCCTGGAATCTGGTCGAAGACTGGCCATGGGTATTCCCTGAATATGAACTAACGATTGACAGACCCGCCAGTGAAATTGCGCTTATTGAAATTGACCCTTCATTAAGGATGGCTGATGTAAATCGTACGGACAATGTATGGATGAATGAATCTTCTTCCGATAACGGATCGGAAGCGGGCATGGAATAGCGAATAGAACAATAATTTCTAACACAGATTTTTTATCCCCTCTGTAAAGAGAAAACTCACAATATGTCTACCACAAAATCGGACGATTACGCAACCCGGTCACTAGAAGCGCATAAAAAATATGGCGGCAAAGTAGCGATTCACTCAAAAATGCCGCTTGATACTCCG
>JAWVZW010000031.1:0-11371 GCA_033721975.1 Balneolaceae bacterium | reverse complement strand
CGCACACACAGTATGCCTATCACATTCATAGCTTCTATCAATTGGAGCTTTAGCCGGTTAATAGCGTTCTTATAACTGCATCGGAGCGCTTTAAGATCGCTTTGATATTGCTTATATTTATTCATTCCAAATAAATATAGAGATCAAATCCGTTTGTCAGACTGAACTTGTTGGCAAGGATATCTGTTACTCCACAGAATCAAGTTTAAACCACTAAAAAAGCAGCCAGAATGAGTGAGACGAAAGCTCTCGAATCAATGATTGGTGAAGAGTATAAATACGGCTTCACCACAGATGTTGAATATGAAGAATTTCCCACCGGGATCAACGAGGATATTGTACGTTTGATCTCTGAAAAGAAGGAGGAGCCTGAATGGATGACTGAATTTCGTCTGAAGGCTTATCGGGCATGGACCGAAATGGAAGAACCGGACTGGTTTAATGCCACTTATGAGAAACCTAAATTCGACAGTCTGCAGTATTACTCTGCGCCGAAAAAGAAGCCGAAATTAAACAGCTTGGATGAAGTCGACCCGAATATCCGGGAGACTTATGAAAAGCTTGGAATCCCGCTGGAAGAGCAGAAAATGCTTTCCGGTGTGGCCGTGGATGCTGTATTTGACAGTGTGTCAATCTTTACCACGTTTAAGGAAAAGCTGGCTGAGGCGGGCGTAATCTTCTGCTCGATTTCTGAAGCGATTAAGGATCATCCTGAGCTCGTGAAAAAATATATGGGTTCGGTAGTACCTGCCCGTGATAATTTTTATGCAGCACTGAACTCAGCGGTTTTCTCCGACGGGTCATTCTGCTATGTGCCAAAAGATACCATCTGTCCAATGGAGCTTTCCACATACTTCCGGATCAACAATATGAATTCCGGGCAGTTTGAACGGACACTCATCATTGCCGAAGAAAACAGTCATGTAAGCTATCTGGAAGGTTGTACAGCACCTATGTATGATGAACATCAGCTTCACGCAGCGGTTGTGGAACTGGTAGCTTTGGATAATGCGGAAATTAAATATTCCACCATTCAGAACTGGTACTCCGGCGATGAGGAAGGAAAAGGCGGTATTTACAATTTTGTAACCAAGCGCGGAGCCTGCCGAGGAAATAATTCCAAAATTTCGTGGACACAGCTTGAGACCGGCTCAGCGGTTACACTCAAATATCCCAGTGTTATTCTGCAGGGGGACAATTCGGTCGGCGAATTTTTCTCCGTTGCAGTGACCAATAAAAAACAGCAGGCCGATACCGGAACCAAAATGATCCATCTTGGCAAAAACACCAAGAGCACGATTATTTCCAAAGGTATTTCCGCAGGCCAGTCCAATAACAGCTATCGCGGACAGGTGAAGTTCAGCAAACGTGCTGATAACGCCAGAAACTACTCGCAGTGCGACTCCATGCTGATCGGTCAGACCTGTGGAGCACATACATTTCCCTATATAGAATCTGCCAATCCTACAGGAAAAATTGAACATGAGGCCACAACCTCACGGGTGGGTGAAGATCAGATTTTCTACCTGCAGCAGAGAGGGCTGAGTGAAGATGACGCGATTTCGCTTATCGTAAACGGATTCTGTAAAGAAGTTCTGAAAGAGCTCCCGATGGAATTCGCTGTTGAAGCCAACAAACTGCTGAGTATCAAGCTTGAAGGAAGCGTGGGTTAATCCGTGCTTTTAAAGCTTAAATCCAATAAACATTTTAAAATTAACTAAACAACGTATCAGACCGTGCTAGAATTAAAAAACTTACATGTCGAAGTAGAGGGTGAAGGCATTGAAATCCTCAAGGGTGTTAACCTGAAAGTAAACAAGGGCGAAATCCATGCAATCATGGGCCCTAACGGAAGCGGTAAAAGCACGCTTTCCAAGGTAGTAGCCGGTCACCCGGAATATGAAGTAACCAAAGGTGACATCCTCTATGACGGTGAAAGCATTCTGGAAATGGATCCCGATGAAAGAGCACACGCCGGGATTTTTCTCGCTTTTCAATATCCGGTAGAAGTTCCGGGTGTAACCAATACCACACTGCTTAGAGAATCCTACAATACCATTGCTGCATCCAGGGGAAGAGAGGAACTCGATCCGCTGGAATTTCAGGATTATATCCAGGACAAGCTCGAGCTTGTACAGATGAAACCGGATTTTCTGGAGCGCAGCGTAAATACCGGATTCTCCGGCGGTGAGAAAAAACGCAATGAAATCTTTCAGATGGCAGTCCTTCAGCCTCGTCTCTCTTTGCTTGATGAGACGGACTCAGGCCTGGACATTGATGCCCTCAAGATCGTATCAGACGGAATCAACAAGCTTCACGGTGAAGAGGATGCCGTTGTGCTTATTACTCACTATCAACGGCTGCTCAATTACATAGAGCCTGATTTTGTACATGTTATGATGAACGGCAAAATTGTGAAAAGCGGAGACAAAACCCTCGCTCTTAAACTGGAAGAACAGGGTTATGACTGGCTTGGCGCACACGCAACTGTAAATGGAGAGGCAAGTTAATGACACATCCGACTCAAGTTGATTCATCTTTTTTGCACAAACTGGCCAAGAGTGCACCTCAGACTGATCGCTGGTCCGGAATTCGCGGTGAGAACCTGAAGGCTCTCAATCAGACACCTTTTCCTCACAGCCGGATCGAGGAGTGGAGATTTACGGATCTTAAGCCTTTTACACGGACGGATTTCTTCTCTCTTGAAGAAGCAGGCACGCTTCCGGCTGCCGATATAGAGAAATATTACGTACCGGAATCCGACCGAAGCAGGCTCGTTTTTGTGAATGGCCGGTTCAATGAAAAATACTCATCCATAGGCGGACTGGGCAGAGGCGTGACTGTCGGCAATCTGGCTGAATTTGAACGTCATGATGCCGTGGAAACCTACCTTGATAAGCTGGTGAATTACGAGGACGATATTTTTGTGCGCTACAATAGCCTGATGATGGAAGATGGTGCATTCATTTATCTGGAGGAAGGGGCCAAAGCCGAAGCACCCATTCAAATTTTGAACATCTATACAGACTCGGCTAAAGCGTATACTGCAACTCCGCGAATGCTGGTTGTTGCTGAAAAAGATTCCGATGTGACCATCATCGAAGATCACATTGGGCTTGCAGAGAATTCGTATCTGACTATTCCGGTATGCGAAGTCAAGGCCAAAGAGGGCGCCCATATCCATCACGTACGGATTCAACGGGATAGCATTGAGGCTTTACATGTATCGCGACCTATCGCATATGTTGAGAAGAATTCTGAATATCACAGCTATACCATTACACTGGGTGCAAAACTATCCAGAAACGAACCCCGGGTAGTACAGGAAGACGAGGAAGTGGATTTCACCCTCGACGGACTGGTGCTGATCGATGGGGAACAAATCGCGGATACGCACTCCGTGATGGATCACCGCTTTTCCCATGGAAACAGCCATCAGCTGCACAAGGTTGTTGTGAACGGAAAAGCTCACAGCATTTTTAACGGCAAAATTTTTGTTCGCAAAGATGCCCAAAAGATCGACTCATTTCAGGAGAACAGAAATTTATTGCTGTCGGACGATGGCTTGGTGAATACCAAGCCCCAGCTGGAGATTTTTGCCGATGACGTACTGTGTTCTCATGGTGCCACCATCGGTCAGCTCGACCCTGAAGAGGTATTTTACCTTCAGAGCCGAGGAATGACAGAAGAGAAGGCCAAAGAGGTCCTCACGTATGCATTTGCCCTGGAGACGATCGAAAACATGAAGGTGGAATCTGTACATCAGCTTCTTGTTGATGAGGTGTATCGATATACAAAAGCAAATACCGAGGAAAGGGTAACGGCTTAATAGCCAAGGTTCGTTTCTGTTTGAAACTATCAAACTGAATCGTTTCTCAAAGATTGAACGGTTCCCAGAGGTGATCCGAGGATTCACCCAAAACGATCGGGTGGAACATACTATCAGATGTGTAAGCAATAACCAGATAAATAATCCAGATGTCGCAAACTGCTGCGAACATATCAGCAATTGATTTTGATAAAATCCGCAAGGATTTTCCGGTTTTAAACCAACAGGTTAACGGATTTCCTTTGGTTTATCTGGATAATGCCGCATCCAGCCAGATGCCGGAAGCTGTGGCAGACCGCATCAATGAATATCACCGGCATGAGCATGCCAATGTGCATCGGGGCATCCATACGCTGAGTCAGAAGGCGACGGATTCTTATGAGCTGACTCGCAAAAAGGTCAGTGAGTTTATACATGCAGACTCGGTTGATGAGATTGTATTTACAACCGGTACAACCGATTCACTGAATCTTGTAGCCAACTCCTATGGTCTGTCCATTCTGCAGAAAGGTGATGAAATCATCTTGTCAGAAATGGAGCATCATGCGAATATTGTACCCTGGCAGATGATCGCCAAGCAGACAGGCGCAGTTATCAAAGTTATTCCGGTTCTGGATAATGGTGAGCTCGACCTGAGTGCCTATAAAAATTTATTGGGGCCTAAAACCAGGATTGTATCCGTGGTTCATGTATCCAATGCACTTGGAACCGTGAACCCGGTGAGGGAGATGGCGGATCTTGCTCATGAAAACGGGGCAGTGATTGTGGTAGACGGAGCTCAGTCTGTTCCTCATCAGCCTATAGATGTCAAGGCACTGGATTGTGATTTTTTTGCTTTTTCATCTCATAAAATGTGTGGTCCCACAGGCTTTGGGATTCTTTACGGTAAGAAACATCTTCTGGAAGAGATGCCACCATACAGGGGTGGGGGAGACATGATTGACAAAGTTTCCTTTGAAGAGACAACATACAATGTGATTCCTTTCCGTTTTGAAGCCGGTACACCGCCCATTTCAGCAGGGGTTGGACTGGGAGCAGCGATCGACTACCTGAATGAGATTGGTATGGAACAGATTGCTGCCCGGGAAATTGAACTGGTTGATTATGCCGTTTCCAGGCTCAAAGAGATTGACGGACTGAAGTTTATTGGTGAGTCATCCAATCGTGCATCTGTTTGTTCCTTTGTGTTTGATCACATCCATGCATCCGATCTTGGAATGATTCTGGACAAACGCGGAATTGCTGTCAGAACCGGTCATCATTGTGCACAACCCATTTTGAGAAGGTTTGAGGTGCCGGCAACAACAAGGGCATCCGTTTCGTTTTATAATACCACAGAAGACATTGACCGTCTTGTTGACGGTATCCGATACGCCAAAGAATTTTTTGAATAGAAAAGACGATATACACTCACACTATGCCGAAAATTAAAGAAATAGAACGCACTCCCAATCCGGACGCCATGCGGTTTGTTCTGGCTGAACCACTCACGAACGGGGTTACCCGGTCTTTCGAAAATAGCGGTGAAGCGGAACATGACGAGTTGGCAAAGGCACTTTTCAATATCGAAAATGTCATCAATGTCTATTACGTTGATAAATATATCACCGTAACACAGGATGGAAATGCGGTTTGGAGTGAACTACTCAGAAAACTGGCTCCTCCGATCCGTGAAGCCACACCGCAGCTAAATGTAGCTGAGGACGATGAGGTTCATGCAACCCGTGAGGTTCAGGAAACTGATGATCCAAGATTGCAGCAAATCAACCAGATGCTTGATGAGCAGGTGCGACCTTATCTACTGGCAGATGGCGGTGGATTAAAAATCATCGGTCTCGATGGCAATCGTCTGAAAGTTCACTATCAGGGTGCATGCGGAACCTGCCCCACGGCCACTTCCGGTACCCTCTATGCCATTGAAAGCATGGTGAAACGTATTGATCCCGAGATTCAGGTTATCTCGGTTTAAATGAAGTGAAAACCTGAAGAATCATCCCCTGCAAGCAGGAGCTTTATTATGTCCATTACAATCAGCGAACGAGCAGCAAAAAGAATTGCGGAAATCAGGCAAGAGCAAAAGATCTCACCTGATACACCTCTTCGCGTCTCCGTGGTAAGCGGAGGCTGTTCCGGGCTTACCTATGATCTCAATTTTGATTCCGAAGAAAAGATCAGCGAACAGGATAAACAGTTCGAAGATCACGGCATCAAGGTGGTTGTCGATATGCGCAGTTTTTTATACCTGGCAGGTACAAACCTGGATTACACGGATGGACTTACAGGGCAGGGATTTCACTTCCACAATCCCAATGCGGCACGAAGCTGCTCTTGCGGTGAGTCTTTTTCACTTTAGAAACTGCATCCAGATTTTCACCAGACGACTGTTGGGCATCATGTTGTCTATTCAGTATAAACGAGTTTCAATGGTTGCCCTTTAATCTTTAAGGAATCGCTATTCAAGACCATGTCTGAAATTGTAAACAAAGTTCAGCAATCCAAGCTTAAGACGGTTGACCTTGAAAAAATTGCAGGTGATCTGCAGGTCAGGGAACTGGATATCAAGGACTTTTTATTTCAGGGTTTAATCCTAAAAGAGAAGGATTTCAGGGAAAAGGCTGAGGCTTTTGACTGGAATAAATATAAAGACAGCTATGTGGCCGTCCACTGTTCTACGGATGCAATTATACCCAAGTGGGCATACATGATTATCGTACAGTATCTGGAGGGGATAGCCACTGACGTATTATTCGGGAACCCGGATGAGGTGTTTGATAAACTTTTTGAACAACGTCTGGATCAGCATGACTGGGCCTCCTATGATGGAAAGTTTGTTCTGTTAAAAGGCTGCAGCAAGATTGATGTGTCTCCGTCTGTTTACATGCATGCTACCAAGAAGCTGCTTCCATACGCGGCAAAACTGATGTATGGTGAAGCTTGTTCCAATGTTCCGGTATACCGCAAACAAAGATAAATACCGGGCACTGAAGCGAAGCCGTCACCTTTACCTGCATTTTCACTTACCTTTCTTGATTTACCAACCTCCATTTCTAGGGTGATTCAAGTTACCTGAAGAAATTCTGTAAGGAATTTCTGAATTCGGGTTCATACATATAAAACAGGAGATGTATGAACCGATCACAGATACTGTCAAATACAAGAGCAGAAATCCGCCGGCGAAAATCGAATTATCGCACAGAAGCTGTGGTATGTCAATGGATAACCAGATTTCTGGAGGTATCGGGAATTGATCATTCAGCCCAGCTTTCCTCATGGCAGGTAGATTATTTTATTGCCTCGCTGAAGCGAGATGAGCGATACACAGCGGCTGACATCCTGCAGGCCAGGTCTGCTCTGCATTTTTTGCTTCAATGCATTGCAGGCGGGAAAAGTGAGCCTCAAATGAGACCAGGGGCAGATGATATAGTGAGAATACCGGCCTGATCATGCAGCTAAATGGCAAAAAATAGGGTCAGATCCACTTTTTACGCCTGAAGTAGTAAATCAGTCCAAGGGTAATCAACGCCATGAGGACAAGTGAGTAGATATATCCGTATTCCCAATTCAGCTCCGGCATGTTATAGGGGCTTGAATCGGGATTGAAATTCATACCATATATGCCCGCAATAAATGTGAGCGGGATAAATACGGTAGCAATGATGGTGAGGACCTTCATTACTTCATTCATCCGGTTGCTGAGTGAAGACATATACATATCGGACAGACCGATAACCATCTCCCGGTTGGTTTCGATACTGTCGATTACCTGCACCACATGGTCATACACATCCCGTAGAAATATTTTTACTTCGGATGATATAAGGGGTACGTCATCCCGGATCAGTGAGTTCAGTGCATCACGGAGCGACCAGACAGATTTTCGGAAAAAAACGAGATCCCGCCGTAGAGAATGAATTTTGTGAAGATGTTCTTCAGCACTATCGGTGATGATCAGTTCTTCCGTTTGTTCGATGGATTCACCGATTTGATCGAGCGCATTGAAATAATAATCCACAACAGCATCGGCCAGAGCGTACGCCAGGTAGTCAGGGCCATACCTTCTGAGTCGGGTGGTTGACATCTCAAGTCTTTTCAGGATGGGATCGAAAATGGGTACATCGGTCTCCTGAAATGAGAGCACATAGTGTGGCCCCAGAACGATGCTGATCTGTTCTGTATGCAGATTGGTTCCTTCATCATCTGTCTCACGATTTTTGATCAGACGAAGCACCATATAGATATGATTTGGATAGATTTCAACTTTCGGAACCTGAGACGTGCTTACAATGTCTTCCTGTACAAGCGGATGCAGGTCAAAGTAGGTCCATACAGATTCCAGTTTTTCAATGTCATGGAGGCCATTGACCTGAATCCAGGTCTTTGATTCGCTCGTCAGGTAGGGTTCTGACATGTCGATACGCTTGATGGGAATCGAATCAAAATGTTCTTCATCAAAATCATGAACAGTCATCTGAACTTCGTCGACACGAATTTCTCCGGTATAGATTGCGTGCCCCGGAATGGTGCCCGGTTTTTTCTTTATGGCAGGCTTTAAATGTTTCCGGTTGAAAAGACTTCCGATCGCACGTCTGGATGATTTTTTCGATGCCATATGCTTTTGAATTACTGGAGGGTTCAAACCAATGCTCTGCTGGCGTGTATACACAAGAATGTAACAAAATTGGATCAGGAAGAAACCGCTGAGAGCGAATGCGGATAGGATAATCAATTTTTGAATCCTGAAATGGCTTACATCCGGAGGTCTTCTTCTAAAAAGAAACCGGGTTTAAACATGATTTTAAGAAGAGCAAAAAGGAGATAGGAAACCATCACCCATTAACAAAAAGACAAGAGGTAAACGATATGGCATTTACATTCTATACATATCTGATTCTGCCGCTGACCATGATTCTGTTGCCGGTAATCTGTCAGGCACAGGCGCTAATCAGTGCAAACATTACAGACTCTCAGCTGCGGCCGGGTGAACAGCTTGAAATATTGCTATCCCTGGATAATCCGGAAGATATCTATTTCTTCTCGACGGAGATTGTGTACGATACTGGAAGGCTCACTTTTTTGTCGGCTTCACACACTGACCTTTTTTCTGACGGATTGAGCATTTATGATGAGCTATCACCCGGGCGGATTGGTGCGTCTGTAGTTAGAACCACGCCGCTATCCGTACCGCTTTCCGGCAATATGATGCAGCTGCTTTTTGAAATTAATCGATATTCTGAATCAGGAGAAACGGGAATACTCTTTGAACAGACTGAGTTGGTCAATTCAGCGGATGAGGTAATTGAACACAGTCCCATTCCTGAAGCTTTGATTGCCATTGAAGAAGTCATATCGCACCTCCGTTTAACCACGCCCGGAGTTGTTGAGGTAACGGAAGGAGAATCATTTCTGGCCACTGCTGAGCTATTTGCATCCGGTGTAACTTCAGTTTCTGGAAATGAGGGTAGACTGAATGTATGGATCGGCCTCAGCAGTGAGAATTCTGACCCGTCCACATGGGATGAATCAGTATGGCGAAGTATGACATTTACAGGGCCAGAAGAGCTTTTTTATCGGTACGAGGGTGAAATTGCATTGCTCACGCCGGTAGGATCCTATTTTGTAGCTGTTCGGGCCGAACTGGATCTGAACGGTGAGTTCTTTTATGGCGGAGTGGGCGATTTTTGGGATGCAGTGGGTAGTCCCTCTGCAGAGCTAACCGTTTTTGATCAGCCTCCATTTCGATATGTTCTGGCCGAATGGAATTTTGATGACGAATCTCTGGGGGTCTCTCATTCGCTTCCCCAAAATGATGGAGCCGTAATCTCCGTAACGGGGGCAGGGGTGCCCGGTTTTGCTGCAGGGGCCAGCGGCAGGGCGGCCAGCGTAAACGGCTGGAGCGGGTTTGACCCGTTGAATCCAAAATACTGGCAGGTTTCGGTATCCACTTCAGGTCTGGAAAATATACAGCTGTCTGCAAAGCACGCCGGTACATCCAGCAGCCCAAGGGATTTTCAAATTCAGGTGAGTCTGGATGAGTCTACCTGGACTGACGTGCCCGGAGGCACACTGCTCTTGACCACCAGCTTTAACGACGCAGTCATTGAAAATCTTCCTCTTCCCGTATTCACCGAAAATGCAGAACAGGTTCATATACGGTGGCTGCAAACATCCGATATCAGGGTTGACGGAGATACCGTTGTTACAACCGGCTCAAACCGAATAGACGATATTCGGATTACAGGTTCCAATCTGAATGTAGTACGAACCGAGGTGTGGGCCGGCGATACAAATAATGACAATATTGTAGATGAAGTGGATCTCCTTCCGCTTTCGGCCTATTGGAATAGTCGCGGTCCATTGCCCGTATATCCTACACGCTCCTGGTCAGCCAGGGATGCAGAGGCATGGATCCCGGAAGAAGCTACTTATGCAGATGCCAATGGAGATGGTGTGGTTAATCAAAATGATCTGCTTCCGATCGGGCTCAACTTTGGACAAACCAGATCGGCGGCCAGAGAAGGAGCAGAGGAATCCCTGTTGGGTTCACTTTCACTCGGAAATCTAAACGCGGGTGAAGAGATCGTCTTCTATATCAACTCTGATGAACCGGTTAAGATAAGCGGTGTGTCATACAGAGTGAATCTCATCGGAATTGACGAATCCGAATGGGAGATTGTGCATACGAAAGGGGCTGAATGGAGCGATGACTGGAGCAGTTCCGGTAAAATTATGGAGTTTTCCATGAAAAATGATGGAGGAGTATCCTATTCCATGGCATACCGGGGAGTTAAACTGTCCGATTTTGAAACTCATAACCTCGCAGAAGTGCGTATCAGAGCGCTTCGGGACTGGCAGACAGAGGCGGTAGCAGAACTTGTCCGGGTAACGGTACTGAATGGAAGAGAGATGACGCCATTGATAACAGCCTTTATCAGCGATGGGAATACAGATGTGACTCCGGTCACTGAACTGCCTGATCAGACTCTGCTCCTCCAGAATTTTCCAAATCCGTTTAATCCATCCACGAGCATCCGTTACACTCTTTCAACAACATCTCCGGTACGAGTTGATATATTTAATGCGGCGGGAAGAAGGGTGGCTACGCTGGTAGAGCAACAGGCACAGCCGGCGGGGGAGTATGTGGTTCCTTTTGATGGATCACGACTATCAAGCGGGGTCTATTTTTACAGGCTTCAGACTCAAAGCTTCACACAAACCCGATCGATGGTGCTGATAAAGTAAATGAAACGGGTGGATTTGGGTGAATCCAAACGGAGGATGGTTTCAAAGCTGATGAGAAGGTTTTAAATGATACCATCTTCCGTTTGTTAAGACTTTTACCAATAAATGTGCAGCCGGCCAAAACCCCCATCAAATTTGGATGGAGTAAAATTTTCGCGGGGTATATCAAATCCGGTATACCGATCCCGGTCAATTTCGATTGATGCTCCCAGAGTCAATTCTGCATTGTCAGAGAAAAAGAACTGGATGCCTGCCGTCAACCGTTCGTTCCGCGCATTTATGTGCGTTCGGTAGTAAGATCTG